>NZ_JBKHUP010000041.1:0-63776 GCF_046565525.1 Coleofasciculus sp.
ATCAGTTATCAGTTATCAGTTATCAGTTATCAGTTATCAGTTATCAGTTATCAGTTATCAGTTATCAGTTATCAGGATCAGGGGGAGATGGGGGAGAGAAGAATTTTTTCAATGAACAATCAACAATCAACAATCAACAATGAACTATAACAAAGATCCCCAACTCATTGTGATTGGTGGGGCGACGGCGACAGGAAAGTCGGGGCTGGCGTTAGAATTAGCGCAGCGATTAAATACCGTAATATTAAGCGCGGATTCCCGTCAAGTTTACCGGGAGTTTGATATTGGCACGGCTAAGCCTTCAGTAGCCGAACGACAGATAGTCCCCCATTACTTGATTGATATCTGCGCTCCTACTGAAACATTAACAGTAGCCGACTATCAGGAACAAGCCCAGGAGTTGATTGCTTCTCTCCCTTCGCCCCTATTACTGGTGGGGGGTACGGGTTTGTATATTAAAGCGATAGTCCGGGGATTAAAGATTCCCCGAGTTGCACCCAATGAAGACTTGCGATCGCAGCTTTGTTCTCTGGGTCAAACTCAATGCTATGAGTTCTTGCAACAAGTCGATCCCAGGGCGGCTGAGAAAATTCATCCCCATGATCAAGTGAGAACATTACGGGCATTAGAGGTATTTTACATCACTGGATGCCCCATATCCGAGCAGCAAGGCGAAAATCCGCCGCCCTATCCCATTCTTCAAATCGGTTTGCAATGTCAAGACGCTGACGCTCTCACCCGCCGTATTGCCAAGCGCACTGAAATGATGGTGACAGCCGGATTAGTAGAAGAGGTGAAAACATTGGCGCAGAAATACGGCTGGGATTTGCCACTTTTGGATACATTAGGATATCGGGAAATGAAACAATATTTGATGGGTGAGATGTCTTTATCCGAGGCAAAAGCGTTAACTGTTGTGCATACGCGACAATTTGCCAAGCGTCAGGGAACTTGGTTTCGAGCGTATCCAGACATTGAAGGGTTTGATGCGGATAGTCCAGATTTAGTTGAGAAGGTTTGGCGGCTTGTGCAGGAGTTTCTCTACAATGTATCAATTAACTTAAGCTAGGTTCAATGGCACTAAAATAAGCATTTTTGGATCAAGAAAATCTTGATATACCGTAGGGTGGGCATTGCCCACCAGCATACCAGTCAGCGCCATTCAAGCTAGGTTTGTAGTTGCGCTGTCTTCGCCATCAGCGTTTGCATCACTTATTACTAGTGGTGTGGCACAGCTAAAATTGTGGAATAGGTTGTAGGTTGAATTGACCCATGTTACTAGAGCGGAATCTAGGGCTAAAGCCCTTACTACAAGCCGACGCGATCGCTAAAATTATTTAGTATCAATTGATACAAACTTGAGTCAAAATCGGCAAGAGATGCAAAAATCGAATCCTTTGATGATCATTACGGAAAAACAGCCTACCCATACCTCTAACTTTCCCCTAAACTGTGATAGTGTTATCGCCCGATAAGGAATGATTGTCTGATGAGAAAGTTATTAAAAGGCGTCCATAACTTCCAAACCCACTACTTCACGAGCCACCGAGAACTCTTTGAACGCCTTTGTGAGGGACAACACCCCAGAATTCTGTTCATTACCTGTTCAGACTCCCGAATTGATCCAAATCTGATTACTCAAACTGAACCGGGAGAACTGTTTATTATTCGCAATGTGGGTAACATTATTCCACCTTATGGTGCCACGGCGGGTGGAGAAGGAGCGGCGATTGAATATGCGGTTGAAGCGTTAGGAGTTAAGCATATCATTGTTTGCGGTCACTCTCACTGTGGTGCGATGAAGGGACTCCTACAACTGGGAAATCTAACCGAGAAAATGCCTTTGGTACATGATTGGTTAAAATACGCGGAATCGACACGCCGGATTATTCAGGAAAACTATCAAGATTCTGAAGGGGAAGACATATTGAATGCGACGATTGAAGAGAACGTTTTAACGCAGATTGAAAATCTGAAAACCTATCCCTCGATTCATGCCAAACTGTACCAGGGTCTGATTAATATTCATGCCTGGGTCTATAAAATTGAAACGGGTGGCGTTTATGTTTATAGCGCGGAACGATGCAATATCCAAGCTGAACATGAGGAGGAGGAGAGTCAAGAATCCGAAAACTCCTATCTATCGCCTTTGCTTCAAACTAACCGCTTCTAAAACGGCGCAGGGCGAGAATTGTTACGGTTCAGAGAGTTGGTCAAAACAAGGCTTGACTAATGAAGCAAGATATGAATAGTTGAAAAAAAGCCTTGATTCCCTGAAAATAGTATTTTATCAATCCCTTTTTAACGTTTGACTCAGGACAAGAGCGGGTTTTGTGGATAGGTTATCGGTTGCGGGTAAACTAAACAGCAAAACTCGCCCCTACCGTATAACCTTTGACGTTTAACTTTCTCCTAGCGGTACTCGTGAAATCTACATATATGACCCAAGCTAAGCCCAAACGGAACTGGAAACCCATTATCAAGGAATTTGAGGCAGTTATTGGTAAAAACGGTGTGGTTCGCCGCAAGGAGGAATTACTCACCTACGAATGTGATGGATTACCCAGTTATCGCCAACGTCCGGCGCTGGTGGTACTTCCCCGCACCACTGAACAAGTTGCTGCTGCTGTTAAACTGTGCGATCGCTATAATATCCCTTGGGTGGCGCGAGGTGCAGGCACAGGTTTATCAGGTGGTGCTTTACCGGTGGAAGATTGCGTCTTAATCGTCACCGCCTTAATGAAGCGTATCCTGGATATTGACCTAGATAATCAACGAATTGTGGTTCAACCTGGAGTCATCAACAACTGGGTTACCCAAGCCGTAAGTGGTGCCGGATTCTATTATGCCCCAGACCCCTCCAGTCAAATTATTTGCTCGATTGGCGGTAATGTTGCCGAAAACTCTGGCGGGGTTCATTGTCTCAAATATGGTGTGACCACAAACCATGTTTTGGGGTTAAAACTGGTGATTCCTGATGGGTCAATTGTGGATGTTGGTGGCACCATTCCGGAAATGCCAGGATATGATTTAACCGGCGTATTTGTTGGTTCCGAAGGCACCCTGGGAATTGCTACAGAAATTACACTGCGAATTCTCAAAACCCCAGAATCCATCTGTGTAGTTCTAGCAGATTTTACCAGTATAGAAGCCGCAGGTGCCGCCGTTGCCGATATTATTGGTGCGGGGATTATTCCAGGGGGAATGGAAATGATGGATAATCTCAGCATTAATGCGGTAGAAGATGTAGTCGCGACAGGGTGTTATCCCAGAGATGCGGGAGCAATTTTATTGGTGGAACTGGATGGGTTAGAGGTAGAAGTAAGCACCAACAAAAAGCGGGTGACTCAACTCTGTCAACAGAATGGGGCGCGAACCATTACCACAGCCAGTGACCCAGAAACGCGGTTGAAACTATGGAAAGGACGCAAAGCCGCCTTTGCAGCGGCGGGACATCTGAGTCCCAATTATTTTGTCCAAGATGGAGTGATTCCTCGGACGCAGTTAGCGCAGGTACTTAAAGAAGTTGAAGCATTAAGTGAAAAGTATGGCTATCGGATTGCCAATGTTTTTCATGCTGGGGATGGCAATTTGCATCCTCTGATTCTTTACGATGAATCGATTCCCGGTGCATTTGAGCAGGTAGAAGAATTAGGGGGAGAAATCCTGCGACTTTGTGTAAATGCTGGTGGGAGTATTTCTGGGGAACATGGGATTGGTGCAGATAAGAACTGCTTTATGCCCGATATGTTTAGTGAGGCGGATTTGGAGACTATGAAATGGATTAATCAGGTGTTTAATCCCAAAGGCTTGGCAAATCCGGGAAAGGTATTTCCTACCCCTCGCACCTGTGGGGAAGCCGCCAATGCTCAAAAGTCAGCTCAGTTTAAGGATGTGGAACGGTTTTAAGGTTTGTAGTAAGTTTGTAGTAAGCGCTTTAGCGCTATAAACGCTCGCATCTTACCACAAACCTCTAAGAGGTACATTTTGTTTGTTCCATGGGGAAACCAGATGTTGCGGGAGCTTTTTTTGCACGGGATGGGGTGGGAGAGGGGAGTGAGTTTAAGTAGAAGGGTACGCTCCTCGTATTCTGGTGGGCAGTGCCCACCCTACAGTATATCAGGGGTTTCGGCAAGCCCAAAATGCACGTTTTTCAGTGCCATTGAGTTTAAAGTAGAAGTAGGTTGGGCTGTTGCGATCGCGAAACCCAACTGGTTAATCTTAGAGTTGGGTTACTCTACCCTTCGGGAACGCCAAAGCTGAACGAGAAAGCGGGAGCCTACGTTCCAAGAATCTAACTGACAAAGATGACATGCTCCCGTAAGGTTAAGAAGGGCGGGTTTAGTTACGCTAAGGGTTGTCTTCAAAACGTGATCAGTAAAACCCGCCCCTACACCCCAATAACTCCGCCCCCACTCCTTTGATATGAGCCAACCAGAATTCGCCAACAGTATCTTTCCGAGTTCCTATTCCCTATTTCCGGTTAACTCTTTTCAGAGATGGTGTTGGCAATTTTGCTTAGGTTTTCTATGGGTTTTTGTACCCAGTTGGGGTGACTCCTATTGCCAAACTTTAGACACAATTCCAACCCCAATTCCAGAAATAAACCTAACTGCTCAATCTGAAACCCCATCAAACTCAGCCGCCCAGGAATTGGAGTTAAATCCAGAGATTATTGAGAATAGTCCCGTATTACAACGCTGGTTAAAAGACGTACCCAATGTTTTAGAGGAAATACGCCATGACCCCAGTTTTCGCACCCGCTTCCGGTTAGGCTATTCCCAGTTTCCCTCAACCGGACAAGCTGGGGGATTAAATATCGGTGTGGAAGATATATTTATCAATCGTAGCGGTTTCACTGTCAGTGGGGATTATCACACCTCATTTAATGGCGATCGCGAAGCTTATGGTGTAGACTTGCGGTACTATTTGCGTCCTTTGGGAAGTTATCTGAATGTGGCTCCCCTGGTAGGTTATCGCTATCTGGAGTCGAATAATTACACCACAGATGGCGTAAATATTGGTGTAAAATTGCAGTTAGTTTTATCTCGCACAGGTGCGGCTGATATATCTTTAACCCAAAGTTTTGTCTCCCCAGGGAGTGATGATGAAGTCGGTTTAACCACCTTGTCGGTTGGGTATGCGGTTACCCCAGACTTACGCTTATCCACCGATATTCAGAAGCAAAACTCGACAGAAGAAAAAGATAGTCGAGTCGGGATTGTTCTGGAGTGGATGCCTTGATTTTCCAGCGTTAATATAACCATGTTGTAGAGACGTTGCATGCAACCTCTCTACCAAATGATACCAAAACCGGGTTAGCTACCCCTGTTATAAACCAGTCCGCGCAGGCGGACTTTGTTTGTGTAGCAGCGATTTCAATCGCCTCCTCTTGCTTATAACTTTAAACTGACTATCTCTCCATCAACCAATTTTCCAAATCTTTTAGACTATCAAACTCTAAAAAATCTTCTCCTAAACTTTCCAAATCTTCAATAGATAAATCTTGAATTTGAATGCTTGTTTCCACAGAGATTTCTCCAAAACGCTTTTTAAGTAGTCGCAGGATTAATCGCGATTCTCCTTTTTGTTCACCTTTTTGTTCTGCATAAATTATCCGCCCTTTCTCATCTTGTAACATCATCCCCCGCCTATCTACTATATCTAATTCTTCCACTGTCATATTGGCTTGGTTAGCCAGGTTTAAGGCAAATTTTATTTCCGATACTTCACCTAAACTCTCAGGGATATCCTCCAACATCGCAGCTTCTCGCAGAAAATAAATCCACTTATCTGTCAAACTGTTTAACTCTGAGAGAGTTTTCTTAAATTTAGGTAATTCGAGAAAGATTAGCTGTAATTCCTGATTGAGAATCTCAAACTTTTTCTCTCTCTCCTGAAACACAAATTTATTAATGACATCCTCTGTTTGTTGAAAGAGGATAAAATCTGTAATAGTAACTGCCATAGCTGGATTAAGCCGGGGATAATCTTCTCCTTTGACTAGCTGATTGGCATAAGCTTTTGCCAAGTTATAAGCCACCCTTTTGTTGAAAGCAGCCATTGATGCGATTTGCATTTCTATTACCACAATAGAGCCATCAACTAAAACGGCTTTAACATCTAAATAGGTGTCTTTTAAGCTGAGTGTCTGACCGGGATTATAGGGGTTGACGATGGTTAAGTCTTTAATGACTTGATCTCCATCATAAACAATAGCATTCAGAAAGCTGATTAATATCTCTTTGCTTTGTTCGGAACCAAATATTTTCTTAAAAGCATAATCTATTTTTGGGCTGATAAATCTCATACTTTACTCCTTTATTTATCAATATTTATTTAATATATTTTATGCTGTACCTGACATAGTTTCATACCTGCCCTCATTACTCAAACGGCTCAATCAACGCTGCTACCGTAGTATCCGATACCTGATCAATCTCTAAAATGCGTGAGGCTTCTTGGTACAGATGCCCAATGGAACGACGGTAGGCTGGGTCATAGTGGTGACTGAGCAATTCTCCAACTAATGTATGCCATTGTTCGGTATTAATTAAACGATACCAGTGCTGAATTTTTTGCCCACCGTAGCGAAATTTCAAGAACCCTAGCTTGCGTTTCAATACGTCAGGATGGGTGATGAAGTGGGGATATTCTTGCAGCAGCCGTTCGATTCTAAGCGTTTGAGGGAGTTGAATTTCAATACAGTTCGCCTGCTTCATTTGTTGCCAAAGGGAGGGGGGCAAATAACGCTGTCCAATTTTATTGCTTTCGGCTTCAACCCAAATCGGCTGACTGGGGTCAAAGCGTTGTAATTCCAACAGCAGTAAGGATTCAAACTGTTTTTGCGCCGGTTGAGGTGTCGGTTGATTTTGCCACTGTTGACCCAATAGGGAACCCCGATGATTTGCCAAGCCTTCTAAATCAAGGACTTGGACGCCGCGTTGAGCTAACTGGTGTAAGATATAGGTTTTTCCGCTACCGGTCAAACCGGATAACACCTGAAACGTCAACTGGGGCGGTAACGTTTCGAGTTGTTGGCGCACATAAGCGCGGTAGGTTTTATAGCCGCCCTCGATAACAGTCACTCGCCAGCCAATTTGATTTAAGACGCCAGCCAGACTATGAGAACGTTGACCGCCACGCCAGCAGTACACCAGAGGATGATAGTTTTTTTCTTTAGAGGCAAAGTGAGACTCAAGATGTTGAGCTATGTTGCGAGCAACGAGGGCGGCGCCCAGTTTTCGGGCTGGGAAAGGGGAGACTTGTTTGTAAAGGGTTCCGACTTTCGCCCGTTGTTCATCATTGAGGATGGGTAGGTTGATGGCGTTTGGCAGATGATCCTCAGCAAACTCACTGGGACTGCGAACATCAATAATTTCAGTATAGGTTTCTCTCCAGGGTGCTTGAGTGTATGTGAGCGATCGCGCCATGCTGATTTATCTAGAGTTGTGGATAAAGTCCCGATTGCCAATCTTTTCTAGTGTATCTGAAGCCTCAGGCGGGAGATTGACAGCCAGGGACTGGGAGCTTGCTCCACAGCATTCGCTATCGTGAATGAAAATGATCATAAGGGTGAGGGTGGGGCGTGTCCTACTTAATTTACGATCCCGATACTCCTAATAAAAAAGTTTATCAATTGAAGCTTGGTGTCAATACCATCGGGCGTGAGGACGATAATACTATCGTTATACTCCATGGGTATCTCTCCCGTCACCACGCCGAAATTATCCTTACCCCCGACAGTGCTACACTCAAGGATCTACAAAGTCTCAATGGCACGTTTGTTAACGAGTGTAAAATTGAGGAATGCCAACTGAAGGATGGAGATTTAATTCGCTTTGGTAGTGTGTTTTTCAAATTTGTGAAAACCATTCCCTCCCCTCGACAAAAATCCTTCAATGACGATACCTCGAATCTCTCGATTCTCAGACAAGTCGCACCTGAGCAAACTCGGATCACGATGCGAGATTTACTGCAACCGGATCAAGCTAAACACTCGGTTCTAAAACTACGAAACCAAGATGTCCAGCAGCGATCGGTTAGTAAATTGCAAATTTTGCTAGAGGTGAGCAAACAACTTTCCTCTCCCGAAAAACCCGACCGACTGATGCAAAAAATTCTGGATCTGTTATTTGAGATCATGCAGGTTGATCGGGCAACTATTTTGATGGTTGATGAAAAAACTGGTCAACTTGAACAGAAAGCGGTTAAATTGCAATTCGAGAGTCCAGAAAATACTCAGTTTTACAGTAAATATATTACTAATTTTGTTCGCACTCAAGGCAATGCTATTTTAACAGATGATGCCCGAATTGATACCTTGTTTAATGATTCGGTTTCGATTCTCAAACAAGGAATTCACGCGGCGATGTGTGTTCCTCTCAAACCGCGAGATAGCGTTATTGGCGTCTTGTATGTGGATAATTTATCCCTGACGGATATCTATTCCGATGAAGATTTGGAGTTCTTAACCTGTCTGGCAAATCAAGCCGCGATCGCGATCGAAAATTCCCGCCTCTATACCCAGATGCAGGCGGAGGCGGTGATGCGGGATAAACTGGAACGGTTCTTTCCGCGAACGGTGAGTCGTAAGCTGCGGGAGGAAGGCAATTTAGAAATCGTTGATACGGAAGTTACGGCTTTGTTTGCTGATATTAGTAACTTTACCAAAATGTCGTCCCAAATGGAACCCCGGCAAATTATTGAAATGCTCAATGAGTATTTTCAGGTGATGGTTGAGGAGATTGTTTTCCCTTATGAAGGAACATTAGAAAAATATATTGGTGATGCATTGCTAGCCGTTTGGGGCGCTCCCTATCGCAAACCCAATGATGTAGATTTAGCTGTAAGAGCCGCTATTGATATGCAATGGGCAGTTCGCCGTTTAAATCAAGTGTGGGTTCAACGCAAAAGACGACCCATTCAAATTCACATCGGGTTAAATACAGGGAAAGTTGCGGCGGGAAATATCGGTTCAGCTAAACTGATTCAGTATGCTACGATTGGTGATACCACTAATGTGACAAGTCGTATTTGTAATTTAGCCAAACCTAATGAAATTTTAATCGCTCAAAGTACTTTAGATCAACTCAATGATCGAACAATTCCTGTGGAGAAAATGCCCCCAATGCGGGTAAAAGGAAAATCTCAACCCTTAGACCTGTATCGGGTGCTGTGGTATAAGATCCCTAGAGAAGATGGAATGGGAATTCATCCCAATTCTCCTTGATGTTGCGCTATATCCGACTCCCTCTAGGGATAGCCAGGAGAGTGTATCAGAGTTCTGTCTATTTCAAAAAGTAAGCGATGAAACAGGGGATCATATTCTTCTAAAAAAATATGACTTATAGGTCTTGACAAAATAAAAATGTTAAATGGCTTTACATTTTAACCCCAACCTATTGCCTCAACATCTGTATCTTAGGGACTAGATCTTTCAAAGTTGAGTTGCTATAGTATGAACGTAGCGAATGTTCAAACTTTGAAAAATAAGGTTTTAGACTATGAATGCACAGAATTCCAATGGTTCAGGCTATATTGTGGTCAAGACGGCAATGGGTGATCAAATCAAAGTGGTCAAAATGAATACGGAAAAATATCCCCAATTGGCGTCTCAATATGATATTAAATCTTTGCCTACTTCAATTTTATTTATAGAGGGTGAACAAGCGAGTCGGATCAAGGGAGTTATGCAAACTCCTAAACTGATTGAATATTTAAGAAAGTTTCTCTAACCTCTGAAATTGATTAAAGTTGTCTTTCAGAATAAATGGAGCTAAATAATAAGTTGAGAATTATTGTCAAAATCCTTAAAATCGGCGGGATAATTATAGTTTTCATAGTAAGCGGTTTTGGGCTAATGATTATTTTAGGATTGATTTTACCTGCTGTTCTAGAATATAAGAGAAATCTTGCCTTTAATTATAATCAAGAAGGGGAAAGTTTTTATCAAAAAAGACAGTACGATAAAGCAATTGAAATTTACAGTAAAGCCATTAAAGTTTATCCCAATTTAGCGCTGTCTTATTACAATCGCGGAAATTGCTTTTTTGCTCTAAAAAATTATCAAGAAGTCCTGCAAAATTATGATGATGCACTGAAAGTTAATCCGGGCTACACGCAAGTTTATAATAATCGAGGTAATACTTACTATCTCTTAGAGAGTTATGAGGAAGCGATTGCCGATTATACTCAAGCGATTCAACTGGATACTAACTATGAGCGGGCTTACTATAATCGAGGCAATGCCCACTATAAGTTAAACCAGTATCAACAGGCTCTGGCGGATTTTAAGCGGGCAATTGAAATTAATCCTGACTATGCCGAAAGTTATAATAATCTAGGAAATACCTATATCGCCTTAAGTCAATATAAGAAAGCCCTTGAAAGCTACGATAAGGCAATTGAGATAAATCCTAGCTATGCTCAAGCCTATAATAATCGAGGTAATGGATATTACTATTTAAATGATTTTGTTAAAGCGATTGGCAGTTATGCTAAAGCCATTGCTGTGGATAATCAGAATCATGAAGCCTATAATAATAGAGGCAATGCCTACTATGGGCTGCAAAAGTATAAAGAGGCGATCAAGAATTATGACCAAGTGTTGACGATTTGCCCTAACCATATTGAAGCGTATTATAATCGGGGGCTGGCTCAGACTAAACTGAGACAAAAACAAGAAGCGATCGCGGATTTGCAAAAAGCGGTTCAATTAGCGCAGCAGCAAGGAAATCAGCATTTGCTAGAGGTGATTAAAGACGCGATTGGAAAACTCCAAATGAATCAAGAGATTCCCAATGTTTTACCCAGTCAAAGCTAAACAGTGTTGAGTCTAAAGACGTGCTAGAGGGCGGGTTTAACTATTAACAGCCCCCAGATGTGACTAAACCCGCCCCGACTAAGTTTAAAGTTTGAATGTTTCAAGACGGTATTCACACAATTAGGATTAAAAAATGAGTTCAAAAATTCCAGCGATTGATTTAGTCATCGTCTCAAGACGCGATCGCGGGATTTGCGCCAATCTTAGAAGCGGTTATCTGCAATAGTCGCACCTTCAAAACTTTAGGCGTGAACTTGACACCAGGAACCGTTTATGTTCAGGATTATCAATCACATCAACTCAGCAGTCTCTATACCTTAGACTTAGTTACAGGTAACGCCAGACTAATCGGTGCGATCGCAACCTCAGTCGCCGATCTTGCCTTTATCGATTCCCAACTCTATGGACTCGATCAAACTGATGACGGTCAAACCACATTATTGCTCAATATTAACCCAACCACTGGGGAAGCCACCGTGATTGGCGATGTTGGCTTTGCGGTTACACGGTTAGCCTATAACCGCCAGAAATTACTTGCTACCTGTGATCTCGATACAGGTGAAATAAATACTATTGGATACGGACTACTTGAGCAATCTCAAGCAATGGCAGAAAAACTATATTGACCTAGAACCGGGAACCTATCAAATTAAAATTCGCGAAGGAAATGCCAAATATTGGTCGGGGGAACAAAAGTTTAAATTAGAACCCTGGGCAATTATTCAGGTCAAAGGTGGAAAATTTGTGACTGAACTCACAGGTGTTCAGGTCGAAGAAAGCTGGCTGTCTCTGAATGGTTATAAAGACTTTATTGCCCTTGAAGTTGAAGAAAATACAACGGTTACCAACTTTATGGGTGATCCAACAGATTGAAAAATTTGCCACTGTGGTTGTACTATTTCTCTTTAGCCGATGGCGCTAAAGCGCCGGCTACGAACAGCGCCATCTCACAAGCTAATGCTGCCGATTTGACATCCTCACCGCCCTACAAGGAAGGTGATTCCCTACCAGTCGAACAGCGTTAACTGCACGTACTCTCGGTGGGTTGACGGCTCACCACACACTGCCTCAACTGAGGTCTTACACGCGCTCCCCATCCGTTTATAGTCGTGGGTATGCCCTACCCCGACTTTTAATTTAAGTCCTGCTTGCTCGATATTGACTGAGGCATTATCATCCCGGTCATGTTCTACGCCGCAGTTGACACAGACAATCGTTCTAACCGATAGGTCGAGTTTGCCCCAGCGATACCCACACTCAGAACAAATCTGACTGGTGGGTTCCCATCGGTTGATAACCCGAAAGTCCCGGTTGAGCTTGGTAGCTTTACCCTCACACAATGACCGGAACTCATACCATCCAGCTTGGCTGATTGCCCGTGCCAGCCTACGGTTTTTGATCATGCCGCTAATGTTCAAGTCTTCCAAGGCAATCACTTGGTTCTCGTTGACTACCTTGGTTGACAGCTTATGCAGAAAATCCTTACGTTTGTCGCGTATCTGGGCGTTGAGTTTGGCAACCCGTTGCCGCATCCGTTCACGCCGTTGGCTCCCCCGTTCGCGTTTGGCTAGTCGCCGTTGGCAACGCTTCAGCTTACGGTAAAGGCGGGAATAGTCTGGGCTATGGTGTTTCTCTCCGTTGCTGCACGATGCAAATGCTTTTAACCCAAGGTCTATCCCGATGGATGGGTACTTGGCGGGTTTAATTTCCGGTTCCACTTCAACTACAAAGCTGAGGAAGTACCGACCCGCGCAATCCTTAATCACCGTAACCGAGCTTGGTTCAGACGGCAGAGGGCGTGACCACTTGGTTTTAACTTCCCCGATTTTGGCTAAATAGACCTTAGCAGCTTTGACCTTAAACCCACCCCTAGTAAACCGCGCTGTCTGACGATTAACTCGCCGCTTAAACCGTGGTGGGTTTACCTTTTTTCCTTTGCGCTTACCGGAACGGGATTGAAAGAAGTTTTTGAAGGCTACCCCCAAATCAGCAACCGATTGTTGCAGGGGAATAGCCGACACCTGTCCCAGCCACGCCCTGTCTTCAGTTTTCTTAGCCTGGGTGATGCATAGCTTCTGGAGTTCACTATTTTTGGGTAGCTTATCCGACTGCTTACACAACGCTAGGGCATCATTCCAGACTACCCGTACACACCCAAACAGTCGCGCCAATGACTGACACTGACCAGGAGTGGGATAGATTCGGAACTGGTATCGGCTTTTCATGCTAATATGATAGCATATTGCAGCCAATATTAAGCCATGAAGCATTTATCGATTAGATGTTCTGACGCGGAATTTGAACGACTGAGGCGGTATTGCGCCCAGACAGAAAGAACGCAAAATGATGTGCTAAGAGAGTTTATTCGGAACTTGGAAACTACCGATAAAAAGTCGCCCTAAAAGGGCGAGGCTTTAGACCCTATTTTCCGGTAACAATTCATACCTACTTTGGCACCTCTGGGAGTAAACATCGAGACAGTATTGCCACAGAATACACGTCGCGATCGCGTGCGGGAAGAAGGGTTACTCGCGAAATATGGGGTAATCTATTCTCCGGGGAGTGCGGGAACGATTCAGTTATCGCCGTAGGGGTTTGGTAACCAAACCCCTACTCCGCGCCATAATAGTCTAACACGGCTAATTGCTGAAATTGGAGACTAGAATGCTGGATGCCTTACCAGGACTCCTGGATTTCGATACCCTGAAAACATTAATTTTACTCGGACTTGCCGGGATTTTCGCGATCGCGGGCGGTTCGTTTGCCTTTCGCTGGCTGGGTTCAGCCTTTGAGGGGTTCAAGGATCTCTATCCCAAGGTGATTCAACCGGAAAAAGAATTACTCGGTCTAGCCCTGAGTCTAACCTTAACCGATATTATTTTTCTCGCCTATGCCAAACGGGAGTTTATCAAGTTGATTGAACTCCCCATCAGTCTCGCCTTAGCGATTACCGCGACTTTGTTAGGCTCTCGGTTATTCAAGCGATTTTTTGATGCCTATCTTTTAAATGCCACCCTGCAAAGTGGACGAAAGGTGAATAGTGAACTCTTACTCCTTTCCAAACTGATTGTCAATTTAGTGGTTATTGTCATCATTATCATTATATTTGCTCAAACCCATCAAATCAATATTTTGGGCTTGTTCGCAAGTTTGGGAATTGGCGGATTTGCTGTGGCTTTTGCGGCACAAAAAACCCTGGAACAGTTACTCGGTGGTATTGTGATTTATATCGACCGTCCCTTTGTCGTCGATGATTATATTGGTCTACCCGATGGCACTTTTGGCAGAGTCGAATCCATTGGACTGCGGTCTACCAAAATTCGTACCTCTGGTAAAGGAACATTAATGGTGATTCCCAATAGTTCCCTGACTCAGGTCAGTATCGAAAACTTCACGGGCGCTAAGAAGGTGATTTCGATTATCTCATTAATTTTCTATCGTCCGGTACCCGACCAAGAAAAATCGCTGATCCGCCAAGTTATATTAGAAAGCACAATTGATATCTTTGGGATTGACTCTCGCAGTACAGACGTCACATTTAAAGATATCATCCAAGATGGATCTCCGGCAATGACTCAAGCCCAAATTAACTTTTTTATCTTGGGTTCCGGTGAGTTTTCTATGGAATTGCGGCGTCAACTCCTTGATATTGCTAAACAAAATATCGCTAAGCAACTTAAAGAATATGGGATTGCCTTTGACATTGAAGAACAAACCATTAATGTGGATTCACCGATTACAATCTAGTACCGTTACCTGGGAAGTCAAAAGCTTGCCCTCAAAGGTCGTGCCGGGTCAAAAGTTATACTGTAGGGGCGGGTGCGGGCTACTCAGGGGAACTTGTAAGTGAGCATTTAGCTCCCGTAGTAAAATACAGACGTGACCTGTCGTGTCTGTATAGGAATTCCGACTTCCCAAATAGCAGTACTAGCCGATGAATTTAACTGATATAGCCAACAGAATTCGTGATGTTTATCAATTTATTTACTCCTTAAATTTGCCTAACTATGTTCTTTTCTTAATATTTGCTCTCCTTTCTATTTTGGCGGGTCGATATACTCCGATTCTGGTTAGCTGGATTATCCACAGATTTTCAATTAAGCAGGGAAAGGAAATTTATGATAATTTGATTGACCCACTCCAAAAAGCTTTCAAGTTTGCTGGAACCTTAATCCTACTCTCATTCTCACTGGCTTGGCTGAGGGAGTATCCAGGGTTGTATAACTTCATGCTTCCATTTATGGATTTAGCCGTAACCGTGAGTGTGGCTTGGTTAGCCTCTCGCTTATTTCGCCAATTTGTGCGAGTGTATGGGATAGGATTAGTGCGGAAACTCGGACGGGAAGTTGATGAATTGCTTCTTGTGTTTGAGACTCTAGCTAATGTAATTATTGGGTTTATTGCTGTGGTCGCATTTGCTCAAAGCCAGGAAGTCAATTTAGTCGGCTTACTCGCCAGTTTTGGGATTGGCGGTATTGCGATCGCGTTTGCGGCACAAAAGACATTGGAACAGCTTTTGGGTACGATTGTCCTTTATTTAGACCGTCCGTTTATTCCGGGAGAATATATTCGTTTACCTAATGAGGTGTTTGGTCGCGTTGAATCGATTGGCTTGCGGTCTACAAAAATTCGCACAGCGGCTAAAAGCACACTTTTGATTGTTCCTAACTCAACGATGGCAAATTGGGAAATCGAAAATGTCACCCGAGGGAAGAAAGTTATGGTGTTACTCTATTTGGATTTTGCTCAACTTTTGGAAGAACGAGAAAAAGCTTTAGTTCAGCAAATTATTACCGAAAGTACGAACGCTTTATTTGGTATCGATCCAGGAAGTACAAATATTACTTTAATTCCCTCCTTGGAAGAAGAAACTACCCGGGCTCGAGTAACGTTTTTTATTCTCGGATCTAGTGAAAATTCAATTCAATTACGTAAACGCCTATTGGAACTAGCTAATGAAAAAATTTCCAAAAAATTATTGGCTTATGGAATTAACTTTAAGATGAATGAACCGACGATTTATGTAGATTCGCCAATTACTATCTGATCTGAATTATGATGAATTATGTATGAAAAACTTAAATTACCCCTTCTTTAAGCTGTAATGCATTTAAATTGGGTATGAGTAGCGAGCAAGATGCTCGCACTACAAGGATTGCGCCATTATTGATATTAAGGTTTAAATGCCGAACAGCTTAACATAAGACTAATGACATAAGACCAATCAATGAGGACGATGGAACTCGATCGCGATCGCGAGTGTCAGTTAGGATGAGTATAGACTCCCTACTCCCCTTGCTGTAACTGTAGATTCTCTAGCCTGTATGTCTGGAAATTCCTTGCAAACTCGCCCCCAACATTCATCATTAGAGGTAAAATCTGAACCCATTTGTCCTCCCCCCAATCGCAACCGCTATATCAGACCCAGTTTCCGGCGCCGCTTACAATACTATTACTGGCGCTTAATTCGTCTCTCTGGACCCCCAGAAGTGATCGCACGCGGCTTAGCCTGTGGTGTGTTTGCGGGACTGTTTCCCTTATTTGGGCTACAAACCATTTTAGGTATATGTCTAGCCCTTATCTTTCGCGGAAATAAAATTATCGCGGCGGCTGGTACTTGGGTGAGTAATCCATTGACGTATGTGCCGATTTATGCATTTAACTTCCATGTCGGTCAATGGCTACTCCAGCAAAATGGCTTAACCGATATTAGCCTAGGATCTTGGCAGGAGTTCAAAGAATTAGGATCTGAGATTATCGGACCGTTATTTGTCGGCTGCTTTACAGTGGGAATGGTTGGTGCGATTTGTAGTTATTTCCTAGGATTGATACTGGTGCGGCGGGTTCGCGCCTCTTATCGATCAAATCGCCAACGTCATCGCTAAAAACCGTCAGAGGCGAAACCTTGTAAGAGAAAAACTAGGAATGCCAAATCGTGAGGTACGGAAGCCTACACCGAATCAAAGATTACGGTGTAGGAGGATATTACGATGCTTTAGGGACTAAAAATCCCAGTAAATTTTGCAGAAATGAATAACTGACGGTTTCCCGATAGGAGTCTTGACGTAACCCTGATGATGGAGACTCAACAGTTGGGGTAAAGTTATCCTCTACCTCTAGAAAAATCTCTTCGGCTAAACCAATCGCAATTAAGCGAAAAGCAATCTGCTGTACCGTTTTCAGGGGAAGTTGTAGGTATTGGGCGATCGATTGGAGAGACACCATGCAATCAGTATAAGTCCAAACTTGCCACTCTAGGTCATTTAACGGATAATCAGGTTTAACATTCACCACACTGGCTAAAGCCGTATCCGGATCAGGTAACTGATCAGCCAAAGCATCCCAACTCGGCAAATTTCTGAGTCCGATTAATGTGGCTAGTGTCGCCGATATACTCAAGCCTGTCATTTCTATTGTCGGTAGCGGCACATTATGGTCAAACCTAAAATGACCTGATTTGAGTTTAAATGCATCATAAATCGGCTGGAGAACTTGAGCTTGGAATAGCCACTTGAGTTGCTGGTTGGTTAAAATCCCCTGTTTTTTAAGATAAGAACCCAAAGGTTGATGCTGGGGACATAACCGACTCAGTTTAGCAAAGAGACTGGATGGACAGGTATCCTTTAGCCAGCGCCGTTGGGCAATCAAAGAGACTAAACCTTGATCATCTAACAAATTTGCCATCCCGACAAGGTTTCCCCGATACACCCAAATATAATACGCTTTATTTGAGGACGTTTGCTCCGTATCGTCAGGATGCAAAGTTAGCAAACCGCTTTGATGTCCGGTTTCAAGTAACCAAAAAACTTGCGGTAGAGAAAAATCAGCAAGAGAACCTGTGATGCACATGATAATTTAAAGGTATTTTAAGGATTGAGTTTAAACTCTTTAAAAGAGCGAATTTTCTTGTCTGTACATAACTTTCGATTTCGTTGAGCGTTTATTGGTAGCTTGGCAAACATCCACCCCCTAATATTTTTTACCTAGGAACAGCTACAGTTGAGCGAATCTGATCTAACAATTCTTGGAAATTGAACGGTTTGAAAAAATAAGCATTAGCCTTGGCTTCATTAGTCGAGATGGTCGGTAAATCTGGTTCTAAACCTGTCATTAGGAATATAGGCAGACGATAGCCGTACCAACGCAATTTTTTACACAGACTTATCCCATCAAGTTGGGGAAGTTCGATATCAGAAAGTATCAAGTCGTAGTCGGTTCCTATTGCCCTTTCCCAAGCCACTTTGCCATTTGTAACCACATCAACGACATAGCCTTCAAACGTGAGACATTCAAATAAGGCTTCGGCAAAATCTAGGTTATCTTCGACGACAAGGATTTTCATAATATCTAAATCCATTTTCTAAATCAGGGTTAATGATTCCGGAAACTCTACCATACAAGTTACTCTTTATGAGACCAACTTATATCTGTTAGTTTTACAAGAGAAATTCCTAACGTTCCGGTTAAATCCTTGAATTCTTATACGCCTGTTCAGCACTGTGATCGATTCAGCTACGACGCATTACAATCACTCAAATAAGCAGCGATTTTTGGTTAATAGCTTTAGCCAAGAATGCGGATCAATACCAGCGACCTCTCTTCCAGCTCATCCTCATTAAACTGAGGAATAAATTTTATGGCGTTTAATAACCTACCCATCTATACTTATTATGATGCCAGATTTAACCTCTACCAACAATATATAAATTTGACATCAGCTTTGTGTTGATGAAAGGGGAAGCTTTATCTAATCTTTAATTGCTATCCCCAAAAATTTACAGACTCTTTAAATAAGAGGGTTGACAAACTAAACGGAATGTTGGATTCTGACAAATATGTTCAATTTTATAGATTTGTCAATATATAAAATTGATAACTTAGTTAGTGAATATCAACTGCCAAGCCTCGGTGTTTTTAGGTTGATGCACATAAACTTGTAATTGTCAATAGATTAAAGTGATAACTTTAGGGAGTCAACTTCGTCTAATTTAGTGAACTTTTATGAATTGACAAGGCGTGACATACCCTGAACTGAGAAGGATAGATACTGGGGTGTAGGATGATTACACAGGGACATCGCCCTATTGATCAGGTATTGGAATGTATCGATACATTCCTGGTTGCCAAGACCGGTCATTCGCTGAATTATATTCAAAAAGCTATTTTGTGGGCATCATGGCAGGATGAACCTAAGACGTATGATCAGATTTCTCTGGAAAATGGTTATTCTGCCAATTATATTAAGCAAGGCGTCGCGCCGAAGTTATGGCGTTTACTCTCAAAAGCCTGTGGGGAAAAAGTTAATAAGACGAATTTTCGCTCGGTACTCGAACGAAAACTGTTTAATGGTAAGGGTTTGGCAACAGCTAAGTCGCTGGAACCTAGGCAGGTTGTCCCCTTAGAAGTACCAGAGGGACAAGTTGCGTTGAACTCTATCTATTATATTGAGCGATCGCCTATAGAATCAGACTGCTATCAGCAAATCCGCCAACCCGCCACCATCCTGCGTTTGCAAGGTTCCCAGCAGATGGGAAAAACCTCGTTAATGGCAAGAATTCTGGCTGATGCACAAAAGCAGAACTATCGGACGGTACGATTAAGCTTACATCAGGCGGAGAGTCCAGTGTTTTGTGCGATCGCGAAATTTTTGCGCTGGTTTTGTGTCAATGTGACACGACAACTTGGATTAGAACCGAAGCTGGATGAGTATTGGGATGAAGAAATGGGCTGTTTGATTAGCTGCACGCTTTACTTCCAGGAGTACTTACTCAGCCACAGCGATCGCCCCTTAGTTATTGCTGTTGATGAAGTGAATCAAGTTTTGCAGTATCCTGCGATCGCGGGGGACTTTCTCGCATTATTACACTCCTGGCAAGACGATACCAAAGATATCCCCGTCTTTTCAAAACTGCGTTTGGTGCTAGTTCATTCTACAGAGGGTTATCTTTCGTTTCATCCGCATCAATCCCTGTTGACGGTGGGGTTAGGGATTCAGTTACCCCCGTTTACTCGTGAACAAGTCTTTGAGTTGGCAAAGCGTCATCAACTCTATTTATCATCCCAGGAACTGGATCGGCTGATGCGACTTTTGGGGGGGTTTCCCTATTTGGTGCGTTTGATGTTCTATGAAATGGTCAAGCATCAGGTGAGTTTAAAATCATTATTAGAAACTGTAGCGACAGATACAGGAATTTATGGGAATCACCTCCATCGCCATTTATGGAGGCTGCGCCAGTATCCAGATTTAGCGGTGGCTTATCAACAGGTGCTTAAGGCAAATGATGCTGTAGAACTTGATCCAATCGAGATGTTGAAGCTGCACAGTTTCGGGTTAGTGCGTTGGGTTCGCGATCGCGTCGTGGTAAGCTGCCAGTTGTATGAAGAGTACTTTCGCGATCGTGTGGTTAACTGCTAGTAGTGGCTTAGCACACTTAAGCAAGCAAGATAGATTACCTTACGCCCGGAAACCGTAGGGGCGCAAAGCCTTCATCCGTGTCAACTTAAGCTACAGCCCTCACCCCCAGCCCCTCTGCATCCCCCCTAGCCCCCCTTTGAAAGGGGGGGATATTGGGAGTTAGGAGAATCTATAGAAGTGTCTTAAATGTGTTTCTAAAAAAATAGAGTCCGCCGAGACGGACTAGAGAGAGTTATTTTTTAGGGTTTAGTATCACCTCCTCTGGTTAAGTAAACCTGAGGAGCTTTAGAAAGCAACACCCTGAATTGCAGCCCTCCAGTACTCCAACCAGTAGGTTAAGCTTTCTTTTTGCGGCGTCCAGCTAAGGAGGCAAATCCTAGAACTGCACCTAAAGCCATGACCGTGCTGGGTTCAGGAACACTCTCTGCTACGATAAAAGTCCCAGAGAAGCTACCAAGTGAGCCATTAGGACGAAAATTACCTGTGAGGATACCGTCACCTAGAGCCTCACCTTCTGAACTTACAAACTTACCTGCAAATGAAGCAGATACTCCTTCTAACGGACCAGGTGGGTTAAATGCATCTATCTGAGCATCGCTGGTAATGATAAATGAGAAGGAACCTGGAACTGGATTAGCACTAAGCCTCAGGAATGGTAAACCGCCATTTAAGTCAAAGCGGTAAGTGTTGGGATTCGAGAAATCAACGTTCAGAATGTCATACTGTGGTACGATCAGACCATTGGTATCAAAATTTTCAAAGTCGCCCGTAGATAAGGTCACCCCGAAATTACCGAACCCCGCGTCCATGTCACCTGGAGCGTCGTTGAATGTAAATTTGAAATCATTCGCAATATCTCTTGTATAAGATCCGGTAATATTAAGGATATCCCCAGATTTGAAGACTATCGCCTCAGCCGGAGCGGAGATTGCCATGAGGCTCACTGCAGCCAACGGAACCGCAGCACCTAAACCTAAAATCTTCGTTTGCATTATTATGTGTCCTCCTAGAACAGTTGAAGATATGTGATCTAAAGTTCACGCAGATATGAGTTAATACTCTTGTGAACTTAAAACTACTTTAATCTAGGTTTACAAATTTTGCATCCTTCTTAGGGCAACTTCATACAATCTTCATAGGCTTACGACAAAAACCCGTCTTTTGTTAAAGATTCCATAAAGTCTAGCTCAAGAGTGACCGCCATCACACTCACTTCTATAAAGTATCATAAGATACCTTTACACTCCTACACTATAGCTAATATACGTCTTTCCTAGTGCATCCTGGTGGAAGTTTGTGATCACCTCTAGCTCATACAGGAGAACAGGGAGGATCTGAGTGGGTCATGTATATTTTTGACATCCTCACCGCCCGAAAAGGGTTGGTGATTCCTCGCCACTCAGTAGGGGTTTGGTTAAACCCCTACTTTATCGTTAGTCACCGTCTGGGTTAGATGTCAGTTTATCAAAAATTCACATAACTGGGTGGTTACTTCACCGACACTTCACCGAAAAGGGGATGACACGCCATTGAGAGTACAGTACCTTTAAAGAGAGGAAAAAGGTAAAGTTCCTGAATTTCCAGGAAAAACAGGGAATCTAAGGTAGACCGTCTAATCAAGGAGTTCAAGCATGATTCAGAAATGGGCAGTAGCCACAGCAGTAACAGCAGTAACGGTTATGGGAGCGCTAGCAGCTCCAGCCAGTGCCATAAGTCTAGCGGCTCTAGAGAGTTCTGGTGGAACACTAGAGACAAAAAACAAGATATTCAGTGACTTCAGTTGCTTGATTAGTTCTGATCCAGAAACAAATACCCCAACCAGTTGTGATCAGGTTGAAGTCTCTTTACTTCCCAATGGACTGAAATTTGAAAGTGACTTTTTCGCAGCAGAAGGCGCAAACTCATTTATCGATGTCTTGATCCAGTACACAGTAATGGCTAAGCCAGGAACGTCACCCTTTAACAGTATTGGATTAGCATTCGATGGTGAAATCACCAATCCTGATGGATTTACATCCATTACAGAAACTGTGGTCGATGCTAATAATCTAACTAAACTTCTTGGCTCTCTCACCGTGACAGCGCCAGATGATTTGTCTGATCCTGGCTTTGAATTGGATCAAGATGTTCCTCTGAGTGAATCAGTGACAAAAGCGATCGTCACTAAAGATATCTTTCTCACTGACGGAGCAAGAATTTCTATGATTACTCAGACCTACCAAGTTCCTGAACCCGGTACAATAGCAGGTCTAGTAGCATTAGGCTCCTTGGGTATCGGCTCTATCCTGAAACGGCAACGGCGAGAAAATTCATAGTTAGCGATGTTAGTTACATCTAAACTTTATTCATGCACGTAGTAATTTAGGAGCATTAATGATTCACAAAGGTACTTTAGCACTCGCATTTACCGCAGCAACTGTTGTAACCACTTTTGCTGCCCCAGCCCAGGCACTAGTGTTCAAGCTGGGAGACTTAATCAGCAATGGTCAAAGCATTACTGTTGGTGACAAAGAATTCAGCAATTTCGCGTGTATTATCAGCCAGACAGGAACGACAACCCCGAATAGCTGTAACAGTATTAACGTCCAAACGAAAGATGATGATCCGTTTGGGTTACTGTTTCAGACTGGCTTTTCGGCTCGTTCAACATCCACAAACCCATCATCAAGCCTAGATGTCTTTCTCGCCTACGATATCACTGTTCTCGACCCAAACAAGCGGTTGGACAGTGCGCTGCTCAAATTTGATGGTTCAGGTTCCCCGCCGAGCGCATTGGCTAACGATGATGTGCTAGCGAAGGTTACTCAAACCATTAAGGCGATGGATAACACAACGGTTGGTATAGCCGAAGTTTTTGCTCCGCCAGCCAACAATAAAACCGATCAAGTATCTCTAGACCAAAAGCTTACTAAAGCTAGGGTAGAGAACCAAATTAACATCGAAGCCAAAAATGGTGCTAGAGGGTTCATTTCGGTGGTGGAAAATCGGTACGAGCAAACAGAGGTTCCTGAACCCGGTACAATCGGTGGCTTGCTAGCTATTGGTTCCCTGGGTGTCGGTTCAATCTTGAAGCAACTCAAACAAAAGAAGTAATCCATTAACTTACCGTGTTACCACAAAAGGTTCCTCAGAAGGTGCTTCCCTGACTGAGGTTTTGCCATATTTATCCCCATCTGAATCTTTGATTTGGGTGGGGTTATTCGTTGATTTTTAGTTATCGCAGTAGACACATAGCTTAAGACAAACGACTGTGGTAGAGACGTTGCATGCAACGTCTCTACAAAAGGTTGCTATAGAGACTTCTATGGAACCTCTCTACTAAATTCTGTAGTTCCACGGAGCAAGATGCTCCCACGACCCACCGATAAGCTAGTGTAGAAGTCAGGGCAAATGAGTTATACTCGAACTCTTGATCGCATTCAATGCAATGTGACAACCCTCAAGAGGATCGGCGTAAGTTTCTGCCTACAGCACATCCACCACTGGTCTTAGCCCAAAAAAGAGTCTACTCTGGATAGAGAAGGGGAATCCCTGCCAAAGCTTCAAATTCTGGTATAAAACGTTTTAACATCAGGTGCACAGGGTCAATGTCTCAGCTCTTGTCGAGCTACATCCCAAAATGGACGCTTCTGTATTAATCGTGGGAAATTCACAATTCCTTAAGACGTTCCTTGACCAGATTCGCACGATCACGTCTGGCAAGGTGGAAGCGTCTGCCAATCCGGAGGAGGCTCTGAGTAAGGTTCAAGCTAGACAATACGCCATTTTAATCGTACAGGCAACTCAGAACGGTAGTTTGGATCTCTGTAAGCAGGTTAAAGAACAGCTGCAGTTAAGCTGGACCTATTGCATTTTAATTAATGACCCGTCTTATCCTTTGAGTGAAGGTAAACCCGATCCGCGTCGGGAGCAAATTATTTGTGCTGAAGCCCTAGAAGGCGGTGCAGATGCTTACCTACCCTTGACCTGCGCCCCAACAGGAGATCCAGGAAGTACGTTGGCAGAATATCGGCTCCTGAAAGCCCATATCCTAGCCGGATGGCGCAGTGTGAAGTTCTATCAAAAACTGCTGCAAACCAATGATGTGCTCTCAACCCTGGCTCTTGCCGATCCCTTAACCGAACTTAATAATCGTCGGGCAATGGAATGGGAGTTACCCCGGCAAATTCAAAATGCCCGCACCTACATCACCGACTTAAGTGTGATTATGATGGATGTGGATCATTTCAAATCCGTGAATGATACTTATGGACATCAAGTTGGCGATCGCCTTTTGCAGTTGCTCTCAACCCGACTCCAGCATAATCTGCGCCTACAGGATACTTTGTTTCGGTATGGCGGCGAAGAGTTTTTAGTGGTTCTCAATCAAACCAACGGCGAGGAAGCTCAAATCGTTGCCAAGCGCCTGCGATACCTGATCAACGAGCAACCGTTTAATGTAGATGGTACGATCGCGATCGAGATTACGATTAGCGTTGGCATTGCTTGTCTCAAGGCTTCAGATGACCACAAAGGCGAAAGCCTCGTCAAACGCGCTGACCATAACCTTTTGCGTGCCAAAGCCAAAGGACTCAACCAAGTGCTTTACAGTGATGACACACTTTATTAATGTACCAGACGTAGCATGCTACGTCTGAATTTTGACTGTTGAGTTTTGACCCTTCGCTTTGCTCAAAGGTACAGTTGTGTGTAGGGGCGGGTTTCACTAATATCCTTTCTATACCACACCTAAATGTGACTAAACCCGCCCCTAAGCTGTAATGCATTTAAATTGCGTATGAGTAGCGAGCAAGATGCTCGCACTACAAGGATTGCGCCATGATTGATATTAAGGTTTAAATGCCGAACAGCTTCCTAATTTTTCTTCCCCAGCTTCCCCAGCTCCCCCAGCTTCCCCAGCTTCCCCAGCTCCCCCAGCTCCCCCAGCTTCCCCAGCTCCCCCAGCTCCCTTCCTGTTTAACTGTGGTAATGCTCTTGAATCAAACGGTAGCAGTCGCCTACGCATGTCCGTTCTGCCATAGCTTTGACGAGGGCTTCGTAAGCCTTCCAATTGTCCTGTAACATCGTTTGAGCTTGGAGCATCGCCCAGCGCTGTTTGGTGGTCAATTCCCCAGCAGGACGTTTAAATAATGTCAATGCCTCTTTTAATTTTTGGCAATCGTCAATTCCTCCCTCCGCTTCACCGTAAACTAGAGTTTCTGCTGCAATTCCTGCCATCCAGACGGTACAGAATCGATCCAGAGTCAATCGCATTTCGCCAATGGCAAGTGGATTCGGCGAGAGTTGCTGAGTATCAAATTGCACACCACCTAAACCCGGTTGTCCCTGCTTTAGGGCTTCCCAAGCTGTCAGCGTATAACCCGTGATCGGAATCCCCAAAAGGTAAGCCACAAGGAAATGACCCGCCTCATGGTGCACAATGCGATCGCGATACTCACTGCGCCTCCTTGCCAGCCAATCTAATAGTACCGTTGTACCTTTACCTTGAAAGCTGAGAGTGTCTACCGTAGCCAATCCTAAAATTCCAAATGTTGCCAAAGCTGGAATAGCTGGTGGAATATTAAAAATTGGACTCAGGAGAGCGGAAAGGGTCATTCCGAAAATGCCAATGGCAATTACATTGAGAGTGGTCTGCTGCATAATTTGATATAAAAGTGCATTGTTGATGGTTGATTATGAATTTTGCAATTAATTTCTAATCACTACAGATCCCCGTTCCCTGTTCCCTGTTCCCTATTCCTTGTTTCCTGTTCCTTTGTACTCGAGTCATCCTCTGGTTCTGAGGGAGAAGCAGACGGTTCCGAATCAGGACGATCCAAATTTTGAGCTTTGTAGAAGGTTTCTAAACTATCAGGATCACCGACAAAGCGCCAGTGCCACGGTTCATAACTCACACCTTGGGGATTACCTTTGGGAAAGGATAACTCGAAGCTATAGTAAGCGGCATTCTTTTCCAGCCACTTAAAAGCCGCCGTATTCTCAAAATTGGTGTTCAGATTTGTGGCGGGTGTTCTGCCATCGCCAATATCGACAGCATAACCCGTGTGATGTTCGCTGTAACCAGGAGGCGCACTCACTTCAGCCCGTTTTGTTGCGACTTGTCCCCTTTGCGCCTTGATGTCAAAAAACAAATGCTCCTGTTGTTCGGATGTACGATAGCCGGATATTGGTACTAATATCACACCATCGGCTTGAGCGGCTGCCCTCATCGCTTTAAATTTCTTTGCCGCCGCTTCCCGTAGTTTAATGCGACCATCTGAGGTAATGGGTTCGAGTTCGGATAGGGGGGCTTCTTCGTAGGGGAGGTGTCCCAAAAGATTATCGACGTCGTTGTCACTCTCTTCTGGATTAGCTGGGGTGGAGGTATCCGTTGTGGTGGGTTGTGGGGAAGAGGTAACCCTTTCGGGGGATTGAGAGGTGGACGAGGATAGGATTAGCCCCAAAACGATCGCGCCGCCTCCTAATACTGCCATGATAATCAGAAACGGTGACAGGTGCGATCGCCGTCGGGTGTCGGGTGTATCCCGCACCGCTACGGGAATATCCTCGTCTGTTGATTCAGATAGGTTGGCGGGTTTTCCGGGAAAATCGGGGGTATTCAAAACTCCACTCCTGAGCGTACTAATCAAGCCAATTTCATTCTCTGTAGGTTGGCAACTTCACTTACTGTAGTCTGTGCCAATTTGTTTTCTGAGAGACTGGCTTATCATCAAAACCGTTGTCTGTTTAATCATCCTCTAATGCTCAGTCTAGATCCAGATCGTCTACAACCCCTGTTCCAACTTTACCTCCAGCTAGGGGGTGGTGTGGTACTCGGATGGGTGTTGGGACGTTTGATGCCCCAGTGGATACCAAGGTTTATTGGTCAATTTCTGTTCTGGATTGGGGTTCCTATCAGTATTATTACGTTTCTGCGGGGTGCGGATCTATCGGGAAAGATTTGGATTGCCCCGATCGCAGCTTGGGTGGCGATTTTATTGGGCGCTCTCTTGGCTTGGTTTTGGATGAAGGGGGGTGGGGGTCAGTTTGCCGCCGAAAAAGGCTTGACAAATGATAATCCCCATGAATGGAATAAACCCACTCAAGGGAGTTTCTTGCTGGCGTCGATGGTGGGGAATACGGGGTATTTGGGGTTTCCCGTTAATCTAACCTTATTGGGAGAAAACTATTTTGGCTGGGCGCTATTTTATGACATGCTGGGAACCTTACTCGGGGCGTATGGTTTAGGTGTAGTATTGGCAGCACGTTTTGGTCGGGGTAAGAAGAGTCAGGGGCAGTTAGTGCGATCGCTGGTGATTAATCCGGCGCTGTGGAGTATGGGCATCGGATTGGCGTTGCGTCAGGTGCCGTTAGCGGGATGGCTGGAGGAGGGAATGACCGGATTTGCTTGGAGTGCGATCGCGCTTTCACTAATTCTGATTGGTATGCGTTTGAGTCAGTTGGCGTCTTGGCGCAAAGTTAGACAAGCTGGGGTGAGTCTGGGCATTAAAATGCTGCTGATTCCCTTGGTACTAGGGATGGCGTTATCGCAGGTTGGCGTAATTGGTAAGCCGCAGTTAGCGATCGTCCTGCAAATGGCAATGCCGCCAGCTTTTGCCACTTTAGCTTTAGCTGACCGGGCGAGAAGCCCCACGCTGTAATCTATGATTCAGCGCTGGGATGAATCGCCAGTCTATTATTGACAACTTGCTTTTCGCCAGCTAATATTAACGGACGGATAAATTGTTTTTGTGTTTCATCTGCAAAGCTGTAAAAGCTGGCAACTTGACAGCAAAAACTCAAGTCCATAACTAAAGTTTCTCTTGCGATAAGCAAGAAGTGGGGCTGGGCGTATTCCCCACTATAAAACGCCGGAAGCGTAGTCGCAAGACTACGACAAAGGAAGCCTACACTGTACCCGTAGGGTCGGTGTAGGAGGACGTCACTCATCGCCGAAGTTTATGAACTCGATCGCGAGTTAACTGTGACAGCACTGGCGGTTGGTTCTACAGGACTTTTACTCACCTTACCGATTTGGTTACTCTTATTTGGGGCTTAGCCTCAAGAAGGCTCCAAGGCTCCAGAACAGAAGGTAAGGGAGAAGGGATTACACCGCCGCCATTTCTTGATGTTCGATTTTTGTCCCCAACAATTTCAGAAATTCGGCTAACCAAGCCGGGTGCGCGGGCCACGCCGGTGCGGTGACTAAATTTCCATCCACCATCGCTTCATTAGGAGGAATGTGGGTATAGAATCCTCCTGCCAACTTCACATCAGGTCCACAAGCTGGATAAGCGGTACAGCTTTTCCCTTCTAGAACATCGGCGGCGGCTAAAACCTGCAATCCGTGACAAATAGCCGCGATGGGTTTATCAGCTTGGGCAAAGTGGCGGGTTATTTCTAGAACCGTCTCATTTAAGCGAATATATTCGGGGGCGCGTCCACCAGGAATCACCAATGCATCATAATCGGCGGCTACCACCTCACTGAATGTGGCATTCAACGCGAAATTGTGACCCGGTTTTTCACTATAGGTTTGATCCCCTTCAAAATCGTGAACTGCCGTTTTTACCGTTTCCCCAGCCTTTTTATCAGGACAAACGGCATGGACTGTATGTCCCACCATTTGCAATGCCTGAAACGGCACCATCACTTCGTAGTCTTCGACGAAATCACCAACGATCATTAAAATCTTTTTTCCACTCATGGTTTTTTAGTCCTCAATAAACCTCAACGCGATCACCTCTAGTGATGATTATCCTCAATCGTAGCGTTGAAGATACTCCGCCGAGAGGGTGGCTTGTTGCGGCGTGCGATCGCATCTCATCTGCGGACTTACAGTAAACCTATAGAGGGTCTGAATGCAAAAAGTTAGTGAAGGTGAATTTTCTCCCAGAAAGAAAAACACCTTGACGGGATAGGTGGGCATTGCCCACCCTACTACAGCCTATTTGCCTGCCTGTGCCATATTGTCCTGTGAGTCAGAAGTACTTCTCTTAAGCGTGTCTGGGTAAATCGACCCAAATTCTTTCAAGGCTTGTGCTGATTCTTCCCCAATCTTCTGAAGTCGTTCTCCGGGAGAGTCTTCCGTTTCGCGAGCTTCCTCATACCACTCCCTGGTTGTTTTCGGTCTTACCGAATCAATCTGATGTGCCTCATCGCGAACTTGCTCACCCAAGGCATTGTTATTGCCTCCAGAATTAACATTTGTGGTCAGCAGTAGAAAAGCGACTAGGACAACAGTCAAACAACGCTTGACCTGAAGTCCCTTAAGCAGGGAACTGATGTTAGCGATCGCTCTAGCTATCAAATTTTTCATTACTTGACTCCATGAGTTCATTTTCAATTCAGGGTTTCGAGCTATAATTGGCTGACTCTAAACTCAGCTACTGCCAGAGAAACTAAATTTAGATTCTTCCGGATTAGCTTGATAAATAGAGTTATAGGTTAGTGATAAAACAGGGTAAATAAACCCCCTACTTTTAAGCCAACTAGCTCTTTTTGCCCTAAATCCCAGACTAACAGCAGAAAGATAATTATTCCTCTAACATAAGTCGTAGCTTGGTAATGGAAAAAGAGAGGCTTCTGTAAATCCAGCTTTCTAGCAGTAAACCATGAAATCCTTCCGGCAATCATGGAATCTCTATCCTAAGTGGGATGTGAGGATAGAGATTCTTTCAGTGTTTCAATCCCTATTAGGTATTAATAGGTGGGAACAATTAAAGTTTACGGTGGGGATAGTCTTATGTCTTATGTAAGGGTTTGAGGACTATTGACAGAACTTAATATAGCGTGGTTTATTTCCACCAACCTAATTCGCTGCCTTTAAAAAAGTGGGAGAAAGGGAAAGAAAAAATGAAAAAAGATTAGGACAAGAGACGTTCCGCCGGAACGTCTCTACCATAAGATGTGTCCTAACTGCTATTGCGGTTGCTATACATCCCACTGCAAGTCATCCAAACCCTGACCTTTTCAAAGGGAAACCAGACCGGACTTTCACTTTCGTTTTCATACCTTAAGAAATATTTCTTAAGGAGGTAGATTTTTATCACCATCAATCTTTAACCTTAGATAGTCATCCTCTGAAACTCTTCTCAAACTGCCATGAACAAGTCCCTCAGTTTCACCTTAATCTTCTCTAGTGCCGCCTTAATTTTTGCCGCTCCTCAGGTTGTCTTTAGCCGTCCTGTAGCACAAAGGTTGGGTTACCCAGTTGTGCCGAATTCACTAGCCGACGCCTTAGTGTGTTATATGGAAACTCCACAAGGGGTAACCCTCAATCTCGAAAGCATCTGTGGGGCGAATTCAACAGATCAAAACCCTAACGGTTTGCCAAGTGTGGATTCAAGAGTACAGGACGCAAGAGTACAGGACGCTAGAGGTGTGCCAAGTACAGATACAGCCCCAGATAGCACTACTCCCAATAACCCCAACAGTCCCAATAGGACAGGAGATACCACCACTACTCCCAATAACCCGAACAGTCCCAATCGGAGAGGGGATACCACCACTACTCCCAATAACCCGAACAGTCCCAATCGGACAGGAGATACCACCAACGGCGCAGATGGCGAAACTCTTTCAACCCCTGATAGGGATTAATAGTTGGTAAAAGTATAGTCAAATATAGACAGACTGAATTTCATTTGTCCTCCCCCCTTGGAGGGGGGAATGAGGGGGGTAGGGGGGCACAGGCGTGAGGGCTGTCGCTATTCTTGAAGCCACACGGAAACAGAACCGCCGTTACAACGAAACTCTGCCCAACCCCATTCATTGGTGTAAATGGGTTCCTTCACATGTTCGGTTAAATCATAGAACTTGGCATTGGGTTTACCCACTTCCATCCACTTATAACCGGGAACACTATCACTCATAATCACCGCCATGGCTTTGGGATGGGCGTGATCCCCTAAGCGAGTCCAACCAATTGTATTGTAGTGATCAAAGTAATCGTATTGATCCCCGTAAGCATAATGTTTCCGAGCATAGAGGAGTTTGTCAATTATCCAACGGTGAGAGGGAAGGAAAATCTTGTAACGATTACCATCTTTGCCATAATCCTCATACTCGGCACCGTAATAATCAGCATAGAACACACAAGGATAACCCTCGCGGCGCAATAAAATTATCGCATAAGCTAAAGGTTTAAACCAGGGTTCTACGGGGGCTTCTAATGCCTGTAACGGTTGCGAATCATGGTTTTCCACAAACGTAACTGCATGGGTAGGACGTTGCTGCATCAAAGTGCCGTTGAGGATAGTCCCCATATCGAAATGTCCACCGGAGCGGCTAGCGTAATAGAAGTTGTAGTGGAGTGGCACATCAAATACCGACATTTTGCCATTAACGGCATTAATATACCAGTGCAGGGTGTCGATATTGTTGTACCAATATTCACCCACAACAAATAAATCTTGGTCCCTATGATACCTCATCTCATCCAGCCATTGGGGGAAAAACCAGGATGAAATATGTTTAATCGCATCAAGACGGAAACCATCAGCGCCTGTGGTATCGAGATACCATTTGCCCCAACGAGTTACTTCATCGCGCACGTCTTGACTCTGGAAATCAAGATCACATCCCATTAAATAGGCAAAGTTCCCTTTTTCTAATGCCACATAATCATCAAATACTTTACCCTCAAATAGATAAATCGTATTGGATTCTTTGGTGTAATCGTCGTAATCAACAGCATCAAAGTGCCACCAATGCCATTCAAAATTAGAATATTTACCCTGACGACCCGGAAACTTAAAATGGGAATAGGCGCTGATATCCCGTGTCCATCCTTTAGAATGAAGCCGATCATATTCATTAAAAGGAGTAGCGCGAGCAATCTCTGTCACATCACCTCCCATGCGATGATTCAAAACTGTATCCCCATAGGCTTGTATCCCCGATTCGTGTAAGGCGTTTATAGCGGCTAAATATTGCTCACGAGTCCCGTATTTGGTGCGAACTGTACCCTGTTGATCAAATTCCCCTAGATCATACATATCGTAAACGGCATAGCCGACATCATAGGTTCCTCCCATTCCCTTATAGGCTGGAGGTAGCCACAACGCCGTAAATCCAGCATCGGCTAATTCTTGTGCCTTGTTTTTAACGTCATTCCACAGGATGAGATCGGAATCAATATACCAGTGGAAATATTGCATCATTGTGCCGTTGATTGACATTTTAATCCTCTCTTTTTTGTCTTTGAAGCGTATGAGATGGAGGAACAATGTTCCAGATTTGCCATGGCGTGTCTGGAACCAATCGGGGCGGGTTTAGTCTAATCGGGGTAAACAAGACAGGATAAGAATGAAACCAGCCCCGACAAAAAAGCTCGACTTTCCCCTACAATCCTTTATGATCCAAACCGAATCACTTCACCCGAACTCGCACGACTATAACTAACCATTGCCACCTCCTGTCCAGCAGAATTGAGTAAGCTAATAATACCAGAACTGTTGCCCAATTGCATCGAATTCGGATTGGCTCGCGAAATGGTAAAGCGCTTCACTTCCTGAGGTTGCAGCGTGCCATTAATCTCTTCAGGACGGTTTAATTTATCTTGCAGTTTCCAACCGGATAAATCAATCGCCTCATTCGTGGTATTCTGTAACTCAACCCACTCATACCCTTCGTCATTTCCTTCGGGGTTGGGTTGGCTGGCGACAATGATGACTACACCATTATTTTTAGTCACTTCATCAATCGGGACAACAACGGGTTCATCTGTGTTTGGTATTTCTCCATCATCCATTCCTAAGAAAATTGGGAAAAAGGAACGAATAAAATCACCGCGACTGCCATTGGGATTCGTACTGCGATACAAGACTAAATCATAGGTAGCACTATTGATAGTAATCCGGCGCTTGTCAATAATTTTGCCGTGAACACTTTCATAATAAGCTACCGTTGCCATCGCCATTTCACATTCGGGACTGGGACCGACGAAGAATCCACCTTTGAATTTAAAGAGTTGGGCAATGACCTTCCCTTGCATGTTAATCACATTGTTAATCATCTGCAAGGTAACAACATTAGGGTTTTGGGAACCATCCTCTCCCTTTAAGTCATACTTATATCCTAAATAATTCACCCGTTGATTCTTTTCATCTAGGTAGAACTTGACCCAAGAGTGGTATCCCGAAATTTCGCCAAAATTCTCTTTTTTACTTCCCGAATGGATATCAAATTTACCCTCACCGACAAAAACATGCTCAAATCCAGAGGCAAAATTAGTCGATTTGCCGTTGTAGTGATTGGTATACAACTCAAACCAGATCTGCTGTAGCTTCATGCGGAATTGTTCTTCCGAGAGATCTTCGCCCAAGTTTTGATTGATATAGGTTCGGGCAAGCTGCATGGGTTTAGTTTTGACGATTTCCGCCAAAAATGCTTGCTGTTCTTGGACTTCTTCCTCGACACTCAACTCTGGATCAGCCGAGCGAACGGCGTAGTTATCCAAGAGTTGAATAAAGTTATTATATGTGCGATTGTCATCAAAGAGTTTTGCTTCATTCACCTTATGAAAAAGAGGATGAGTAGCTAAATCAATTTCTCGTTTACCCGCCGCTTTGACCTGTTCATCTAATAAAATATCAGCGTCCGGATTTTCCCACTCCCCTGAACGGTTCCGGGGACTGACTGAGAATTGATTCTCATCACTTTCCCAAATAAGCTGATAAATATTATCTTCAGTTATATCAACGGGTTCGGTGGGAGAAGTGGGTTCTTCTCCCGTTCCTGGAGTTTCGGGCGGTGTCTCTTCTGTTCCCGATACAGAATATGCGATCCACGCGACTGTTTCATCTAGATGCGCTCCATCCGCCGAATGTCCTTGGGCAACAATTTCATCAAATCGGATCTCGAATCCTTCAGAGGTAACATTGCGAATCCTTAACCCTGGAGTTTCTTGTCCGTTATAAGTTTGCGTCATGGGGATAACGGCGACTTGGGTATCCCCAGGAAACGGTGGATCAAATTCAACGGTATGCCAAGTTTGAGATTGGCGATCGGCTTTTAAAGCGGGAATAATACCAACTCGTTGCTGTGATGAGAGTGGGGGTTGACTATTCATGGTTCTATTTCCTGAATGTGAACAAATGATGAATCCTGAAGGAATGTGAGATGATCGTTATAAACAGAAACATACGTAACCTTCCCGATGCGATCCGGATTTTCGGTGACAAATTCTTCACTCACCAGAAAACGACAAATAGCCGCAGAATATATAGAGAATTAATTAGGGCTTGTTGAATAAGGTGCAGCAAGCCCTAGCTAACGGTTGAGATCGCGAGTTTGCTCCAACAGTTGTTCAGCAGAGGCTGACCACTGAGCGTTACCTTGAGCCTGATAAAGGTCTCTAGCATATTCTAGAACTTGCTGGGCATCGCTTAATCGATTTTGGCGCAGAAAGACTAAACCTGCCCCATAATAAGCATTGGCATAGTTAGAGTTACTTTCAGCAGATTGGCGGAAGGCTTCTAGCGCTCCATCTAAATCTCCCTGTTCAAATAAAATTGACCCTAGATTATAGTAAGCTTCTGGGTATTGGGGGCTGATTTTGATGGCTTGCTCAAATGCGGCTTTAGCCTGATCAAGCTGTCCCTGTCGCAAATAAACCAGTCCTAAATGATAAGTGGGTTCTGGTGCATTGCGGCTCAACTGCATCGCTTTCTGGAACGCCGCGATCGCAACCTCATATTCTCCCAATTCAGACAGCACTAACCCATAATTATAGTGGGCGACTCCCAACTCCGGATCAAGTTCAATTGCTCGTCTCAAAGCATCCCGTGCTTGGGGCAAATTCTTCCCTTCTAACAACGCCGCGCCTAAATTCGCGTAAGCCAGAGCAAAGTTGGGAGCGATCTGAGTCGCCTGGTAAAACGCATCGGCGGCTGCTTGTAATTGTCCGGCTTGGCGTAAGGCTAATCCTAAATTATAGTGCGCTGGGGCAAGCTGGGGGTTGAGTTGTGCGGCTTGACGAAATGCCGCGATCGCTTGGGTTACATTCCCTTGCTGAATTAACGCAAGTCCCTGGTTTAACTGTTCAAGTGCAGCAGGTTGGGTTGGTTTTAGGGGAGGGATAGATTGAGCCAGATCATGAGCGGCTTGTGTCTGGAATAGGGGTGCAGGCTTGTATGTAGAGACGTGCCATGGCGCGTCTGGGTTCAGGGAAACTCTGCCCACCTGCTCTGATGCTAGGGAAGGATGAGCCGCAACTGGATCAATGCTAATACTCAGCAACAGTAAGCTCACGTTAAGCCTCAATGATTTGAAACCTTTCCTCCGGCTTTTCTGGTTTCCCCATTCAGCTACCATTATCAAAAAATGTTAAAAAAATGTTAAATTTACTGACCTTATGAATTATACCTTATGGCAACAGATATGGCTGTGACATCCTCCTACACCAAATTAGAGATTATGGTGTAGGCTTCCCCAAATCACTTTGAGGATTTCCTGGTTTTTCCCTTTCGGGGTTTCGCCACTTGCCTAGATGAACAGACGCTTCAAAAGCGCGTCTCTACGTCCCCGGTAGATCGGCTGCACAGGCAGTTTCCATTCCCGCAAGTCCTGCGGTACTAATTTGTTCTATTCCTCGGTTTCTAATCACCTGACCACTGGAGACATCTCTGTCGGTTTGATAGCCGCAGCGAGGGCAATCATGTACCCGGACGCTCAGATCTTTTTTGACTTCACTTTTGCATTCAGGACACTCCTGAGAAGTGCCTCTGGCATCAACAACAGCAAGTAAGGGCGAAGCATTTGCGGAGATTAGTGAACAGGAAGTGGCATAAGTATAGTACGCAAATGCTTCGCCCCTACACCTACATCTACCCCGATTGGGTGTCCGTGAGGATTAGGGTCAGGGACACTGATAGCACACTGAATGTTGACCGATGCATACCATTTATCAGCTTTGCGTATAATTCGCACCTGCTTAACCGTAAACCCAGATGGAATAGGTCGGTGCAGGTTAATTGGTATCGTCCCCAATTTTGGTAGTTTGACATGAAGGTTTGTTACTGGATTTTCCTTGAACTGAGGAAACAGCAACGACTTGAACTGCCCAAACTTTTTAGGTCGGGGAAAACCAAACCCACGAGATCTAAAATAATCCCAGCTTCTATGCAACTGCTTAATTGATTGCTGGAGAACTTGGGAAGGAACTGCCTTTAAATTGGGGAATTCCTTCTTAGCTTTCGGTAAATTATTAAGCTGCTGCACTTCACCAGGAAATGTGGCATTGGCTGGAATGATATACTCTTTTTTCAGGGAGCATCTATCAATCAAGCATTTACGACTATTGCACCAATCCTTTATCTCCCCCAATGCATAGTTGTATGCACGGCGGCAAATTTCCATCCACTCAATCAACCGTTGCTCTTGAGTGGCATCTGGATAGATTCGGTAGCGATAGTTAAAGGTCAGCATACCACTATTATATAACATTTAATGGTTAGTCGTGTACTGTTAAATGTTAATTTAGGTGAACATTAAGTTACCTAAATTAACTTGGGGAAGTCGTGTATCCCATCGCGCTCATCATAGATTACAGCGTGGGTCTTACAACCTCCCCAAACCCCCTGCTAAGATAAACAGAGAGTTGATCATCTGCTCAGCCAAACGATAAATGCCACAGATGGGCAGATTAAGAGGTGAACCAATCGCTGAATTGAGAGAGCAGACAAGACTTCACTCCCTTAACTGATCACCTGATTACCGTTAGTCCGGGGGAAAATTATGAACCAAAACGCTGTGACCGCCATCCGTAATGTGGCAATTGTGGGTCCTTATTTGAGTGGTAAAACCAGCCTGTTAGAAAGTTTGTTGTTCGTTACTGGGGCAACATCTCGCAAAGGAAGCATCAAAGATGGAAACACAGTAGGGGATGCGATCGCCGAAGCACGCGATCGCACAATGACGGTGGAGATTAATGTCGCCAGTACCGAATACCAGAACATTCGCTTTAACTGGATTGACTGTCCAGGTTCGATTGAGTTTGCTCAAGAAACCTATAATGCTCTGATGGGTGTCGATGCCGCTGTGGTGGTCTGCGAACCAACTAGCGATCGCGTGCTGATGCTCGCCCCCTTGTTCAAGTTCCTAGATGACTGGAAAATTCCCCACCTCGTCTTTGTCAACAAAATCGATCAACTCTCCTGTGACGGGGGAGCCTGCGGTCAATCCTATCGCCAAATTTTAGATGCCTTGAAAGGGGTATCCTCTCGCCCGATCATTCCCCATCAGTACCCGATTGGCAAAGGAGAACAGCTAATCGGGTTTATTGATTTAGTCACAGAACAAGCTTTTCATTATCATACAGGCGCTCCAGCAGACCCCATACCCCTGCCCGACTCCCTCAAAGACGCCGAACATGCCGCACGGGAAGAAATGCTGGAAGCGTTGGCAGATTTTGATGACCACTTACTCGAAGAACTCTTAGAGGAAATTGAACCGCCCCAAGAGGAAATTGTCAAGGATTTGAAAATGGAATTAGGGGCGGATTTAATTGTGCCTGTATTTATGGGTGTCGCCGAACAAGATTATGGGGTGCGCCACCTGATTGATGCCCTATTAAGGGAAGCCCCAGCCCCAGAAGCCACGGCTCTTCGTCGGGGATTGACGGGTAAAGGTGGCGCAACGGTAGCACAGGTACTCAAAACCTATTACACCCCCCAAGGAGGCAAACTTTCTCTGGCGCGGGTTTGGGCAGGTCAACTCACCGATGGTGCGGTTCTCAAGGGGATTCGGGCTGGTGGACTATACCATATCTTTGGTCAGCAACAACAGTCTACTCCAGAGGCAAAGGCAGGTGATATTGTCGCGATCGGACGATTAGAGGGGATTCACACCGGTGACACCCTGAGTACAGACGAGAAGGGGGCAAAAGAATTACCGAAAGCCCCAGCAATGAAACCCGTCTATGGCTTAGCGATTACTGCCGAACAGCGCAAAGATGAAGTTAAGCTCAGTGGGGCGCTGACGAAGCTTTTAGAAGAAGATCCGTCATTAGCTTGGGAACAACATGAGGATACCCATGAAATTATCCTCTGGGGACAAGGTGAAATTCATCTGCAAGTGGCGTTAGACCGACTGCGGCGCAAATATAATTTGCCGATGAATACTCATCTCCCTCGGATTCCTTACAAAGAAACGATTCGTAAATCCATGTCCTCCCACGGGCGATATAAGCACCAAAGTGGCGGTCATGGGCAATTTGGGGATGTGTACCTGGATATTAAGCCCATGGAACGCGGTGAAGGCTTTAGCTTCTCGGAAACGATTGTCGGTGGTGCTGTGCCGAAACAGTATATTCCGGGTGTGGAAACGGGGGTGCGGGAGTATTTGTCCCAAGGTCCTTTGGGCTTCCCTGTCGTCGATGTAGAAGTCACCTTAACCAATGGGTCTTATCATTCCGTCGATAGTTCGGAACAGGCGTTTAAACAAGCCGCACGAGTGGCTATGACGGAAGGAATGCCCAAGTGTAATCCGGTTTTATTGGAACCGATTATGACAATTCAGGTATCTGCGCCAACGGAATTTACCTCGAAAGTGCTGCAACTGATATCCGGACGTCGGGGACAAATTCTCAACTATGAACCCGTTTCCGGTTGGAACGGATGGGATCGAGTGTCTGGGTATTTGCCTCAGGCGGAAATGCATGACTTTATCATAGAGTTGCGATCGCTCACCTTAGGAATTGGTTTCTTTAACTGGGAGTATGACCATCTCCAGGAAGTTCCGGGTAAGTTGGCTGATAATGTCCTGGCGACTACGGGGAATGGGAATGGCAACGGATAGACACTGAAATGAAGTTAGGTTTGTAGTTGCGCTGTTTTCGCCATAACCACATTAGCGTTGACTACAAACCGAATCAGTAGGGGAAAGCTGAATACGTTTTTGGGTAGGAGTAGGTATTAGGTATTAGGTATTAGGTATTAGGTATTAGGACAAATGACGAAACTTTTATGTTAAAACCAGAATATTAAAAATTCCCCTCTAGTCATACATGGCATGGTTTCTCTTGCTGGATACGAAGAGTTCAGGCAAATTGTTGTGGTGCAGAGTTTGACTTGAAAATTCTGACCTGGGTTGAGAAAAAATCGCCTCAAGATATTTTTGAATTATTAAAAGTTGCCCTAGAACATGGCTTTATTTTTTCCTTATCCGAAGCCGATGGAAATTTGCTGATTCATTCTTATAAATTTGGACATGATCGGATTCAACAAGCTGCATATTCGTTAATTAGTGACCATCAAAAAAAAGAACTGAATCTGAGAATTGGTCGGCTGTTGTTGGAAAAGCTCTCTAGCCAAGAACGAACTGAAAAACTTTTTGAAATCGTCGATCGCTTGAATGCAGGTCGGTCGCTGATCACCGATGTAGCCGAACGGTTAGAGTTAGTCAAGTTAAACCTGTTAGCCGGGAAACAAGCCAAAAATGCCACGGCTTATGGGGCAGCTAGGGACTATTTAGTCGTGGCAATGGAAGAGTTAACGGATGAAGCATGGTCAAGTCAGTATGATTTGGTTTTGGAGTTATATAAAGAACGAAGTTTAGTTGAATATTTAAACGGAGATTTAGATAGATCAGAAGATCTGCTCAAGTCTACCTTGAAACAGGTGAAGTCGATATTAGACAAAGGAGAAATTTATAAACTGCTGATCATTCAATACACGCTGATGGCTCGATACTTAGAGGCGATTGAAACCGGACGAAAAGCCTTGGCGTTGTTTGGCGTGGATTTACCCAAAACTAAGCTGAAAGCGGCGCTGGATGTGGAAGTTGAACAAGCCAAACAAAACTTAGGCGATCGCGAGATTGCTTCATTGTTATCAGAACCGGAAATTACGAGTCCTGAACAGAAAATGGTATTGCAATTATTGATCAATATTGACCCTCCTGCTTATTTTTCTAATCAGGAACTCTACCCTGTTATTGTGGTTAAGATGGTCAATATTTCTCTGTGCTATGGCAATATTCCCGAATCGGCAAAGGGTTATGTGACGTATGGCATTATCTTGGGTTCGGTTTTAGGGGATTATCAATCAGGATATGAGTTTGGTTGTTTGGCGGTAAAGTTGAGTGAGCGCTTCAACAGTCCTTTTCAAAAATGTGCCGCTTGTTTGGTTTTGGCGGGTCATTTAAATCATTGGGTGAAGCCACTAAATTTAGCCAAACAGATTTTTGATGATGCCTATCAATCGGGGTTGTCATCGGGTGAATTACGCCACTCTGGCTATGCCTTAGAACATCAGTTGCGTTACTTGTTTTATCAAGGGGTAAATCTGGAAGAAATTCTGGAACTTTTGCCCAATTATTTGCAGTTTTTGCAAAAGACCAAAAATCAGTGGGCAATTGATGGCATGGTGGGATTTCACCTGGCTTTATTGAATTTGTTGGGACTGACTCAGAGTCACCTAGAGTTTCACAACGACGAGTTTAATGAATGTGGCTATTTGGAAACCTGTCGCGCTAACAATAGTTGGGCTTGGCTGTGTACGTTTAGTATTTTTAAAGCTCAACTATTGTATCTCTATGAGGAGTTTGAAATGGCTTTCGCCGCGATTTTAGAGGCTGGCAATTTTATTGATTTTGTGTTAGGTCATTTCCAAGGGGCTGAATATAATTTTCACTATTCCTTAATTCTGACCTCCCTTTATCCAGAGGCAACTGAGGACACAAAGAAACAGTATTGGCAGCAATTAGAGCGAAATCAACAGCAACTGAAAATTTGGGCGGATAATTGTCCCGAAAATTTTCAGCATAAATATCTGTTAATCGCCGCCGAAATGTCACGGATTTCGGGACATGAGTTAGAGGCGATGCGGTTGTACGATCGTGCCATTGAGTCTGCCCGAGTCAACAAGTTTATTCAAAATGAAGCTTTAGCCAATGAACTCGCTGCTCGATTTTGGCTAGGAGAAAACAAGCCGGAATTTGCTCAAATTTATATCAAAAATGCTCATTATGGATATACAATTTGGGGGGCGAAACGGAAAATTGAGGTGTTAGAAGCCAAATACCCGAAATTGTTGCGATCGCCAACAGCTCAACTGTCTATCTCAAAAACATTGAATACTTACACAACCAGCGACTCGACGAAGGGTGAACTGTTAGATTTAGCCACAACTGTCAAATCAACCAATGCGATTTCCAGCGAGATAGTTTTAGATAAATTGCTGGCAAATTTAATGAATATTCTGGTTGAAAACGCTGGAGCGCAACGGGGTATCTTGATTTTACCCAGTAGCAAGGGGTTGCTTGTGGAAGCGACAAAAGACGCTGATTCCCAGGACATTCCCGTACTGCAATCGATTCCTCTGGAGCAGTTTGAACGGCTCTCCTCAAAAATTGTCCATTATGTCGCCCGCACTTGCAAAACAGTGGTGTTAAATGATGCGACTCGTGAAGATAACTTCACCAACGATCCCTATATTCAACAGTATCAGTGTTTATCTATCGCCTGCACGCCGTTAATTAATCAAGGCAGACTCCAAGGGATTATCTATCTGGAAAATAACCTAACAACCGGAGCCTTTACCGAACAGCGCATGGCACTGTTGCGAAACCTCGCCACCCAAGCGGCTATTTCCTTAGAAAATGCCAAACTCTATGACAATATCACCACTTTAAACGCCGCCTATGAACGGTTCATCCCGGCTCAGTTTCTCAGCTTTTTAGACAAAGCGAGCATTGTTGATGTTGAACTGGGGGATCAAGTTGAACGGAAAATGACGGTTTTATTCGCCGATATTCGGGATTTTACCACCTTATCAGAACAGATGACTCCGGCGGAAAATTTTGCGTTTATTAACGAGTATCTCAGTTATATGGAACCACAAATTCAAAACCATGGCGGATTTATCGATAAATATATTGGTGATGCGATTATGGCATTGTTTCCTAATTTGGCTGATGATGCGGTTCAAGGAGGAATTGCCATGCTGGAAGCGTTAAACAACTATAATCAAATTCGACAAAAAAGGAATTTGAAAACGTTGCGGATTGGTATCGGGTTACATACGGGATTGCTAATGTTAGGAACCGTTGGCGGATTGGGGCGCATGGATGGAACGGCGATTGGCGATGCAGTGAACCTTTCCTCGCGGGTAGAAGGGTTAACCAAAATCTACGGGATTTCGTTTTTAATCACCCATCAAACCTTGGGGCGGTTAAATAATCCCTTAGACTATGACTTTCGCTTTATCGAACAAGTGAGAGCCAAAGGCAAAGCCAAAGCCGTGGGTTTATTTGAAGTGTTTTCCGCCGATCCTCCTGAACTCCGAGACGCCAAACTTGTCACGAAAGATACATTTGAAAAAGCCGTGATGTTGTATCATTTCTGTTCTTTTGCCGAAGCCGCAGGTTTATTTCAAGAATGCCTAGACTATCATTCTAGCGATCGCGCCGCCCAAAGTTATCTCGAACGCTGTCACATCCATATCAGAACCAATCCCTTGGAGTAGCAGGGGAAGCAGGGGAAGCATGTAGAGACGTGCCATGGCACGTCTGGAAGCCGGGCACGTTTGTAGGGGCGGGTTTTACGATTATCTTTTCGGTTGCACCCAAATCTGGCTAAACCCGCCCCGACTTTCGTTGGCGCAAGAGACTTCGCGTAAAAGGCTTGATATATTAAGTTTTATAACAAAAATAGGTCTTCTGCGTAGAATTCAAACCTGAAGCCAGAGTGATCGGTATAAACTCGCCAGTGACGGCTGTTCAATACAGAGAAACTGACGAAACCATTCCTTAAAAACGCTTATGTCATTCATTGCTTCACTCTTAACCACCCTTGTGGCAATCCTCGTCTTTTTGACGAGTGCCAAAATTCCCGATAAACGGACAAGCTTAACCGTGCGAGCCGTAGCATTGCTCGTTGGCGTCGTTGCTGTGATTGCCTCCGTTTTTAGAACTCTGATTATTATCCCGGCGGGGAATGTTGGTGTAGTCGAATTATTCGGAAAAGTAGATCAACGCCCCCTGAATCCAGGTGTCCATTTAGTGAACCCGTTCGCTGAGGTGGAAGATTTTTCCACGCGACTGCGAGATATCAAGGAAACCATCGAAGCGACATCCCAGGAGGGGTTAGCGTTTAATATCGATGTCTCTCTTCAGTACAGACTTGAGCCTAACAAAGCAGCCGATGTGTATAAAACGATTGGCACGGAAGAAACAGACATTATCATTTCCCGATTTCGTTCCCTGGTGCGGGAAACGACCGCTAGCTATCCAGCCGAAGCCATTTACTCGTCGAAACGACAAGAGGTTGCCAATCAGCTTCGTCAACGGCTAAGTGAACAGTTGACTCCCCTAGGTTTTGTGGTTGATCAGGCTCTGTTGAGAGAAGTTAAATTGCCAGAAACGCTGCAAGCGGCTGTACAGCAGAAGCTGGCTACAGAGCAAGAAAGCCAGCAAATGAAATTTACCTTAGAAAAAGAGCGTCAAGAGGCAGAACGCAAACGTATTGAAGCTAGAGGGACAGCAGATGCTCAAAAGCTTATCTCTCAGGCTCTTAATCCGCAATTTCTCAGGTTAAAGGAAATTGAAGCAATGGAAAAACTGGCGAGTTCCGACAATGCTAAAGTCGTGATTATGGGCGGTGGATCGGGGGAAGCGCCAGTGATGTTCCAGCTTGATTCGGCTCAAAGTCCGTGATCGTTATTGGTTATTTGTTTTTTATTCCACATTCTGTTGTTCTAAGTCCCTATGTCTGCAACACAAAAATGGTACATTGTCAAGCAAAAAAATGGACAATGCGAAATTGTTAAGAGCACTCAAGTAGAAGGTGAGGAAACCTCAGAACGCTGGGGACCGTTTGAATCTCAACAAGACGCGATCGCACGCCGAGTTGGACTAATTCGGGCGGGAAAATGTCAACCTAGATAGTACCTATCGAGCCTGAACCGATGCATTATTGGGTTGCTCGGCAATTGCCTGGTTAAGAACATCTAGAGCTTTGACATATTGGGGATCGTCTGGCGTCCCAATTTTAGTCCGATCCTTCTGCAATTCCTTGCGCTGTTCCTCAGTCAGTTCTATGACAATATCCGGCGGAATCCCTTCCTTATTGATATCACGACCACTGGGTGTCAGATACTTAGCAATAGTCACCGCTAAACCCGAACCATCTCCGAGTCCGCGTACTGATTGTACCAAGCCTTTGCCAAAGGTCTGAGTTCCGACCAAGGTTGCTCGTTCGTTATCCTGCAAAGCACCCGAAAGAATTTCACTAGCACTCGCTGAACCGCCATCAACTAGGACAACTAAAGGTTTATCCGTCAGGGATCGATTTCTCGCAACCTCTTCATTCGAGCTACCCTGACGATTCACCGTAGAAACAATCTTCCCTTTATCCAGCCACATGCGGGCAATCTCAATGCTGGAGTAGAGTAATCCGCCCGGATTAGAGCGTAAATCCAAGACGTAGCCATTAACCTCCTTGGCTTCTAACTCCTTAATCGCCTCTCGCATTTCCTGTGCTGCGATCGCGCTAAACTGATTCAGGCGAATATAACCAATCCCACCCGTGGGTGTACTCCGATAGCTATAGCGTACTGGATGAATTTCAATCCGCGCCCGTGTGATTTGATAGTCGATTTCCTCCTCATCCCGTTGAATAGTTAGCGTCACATCAGTACCCGGTTTCCCGCGAATCAGTTGCACGGCGTCATTAACATCCATGCCTTCGGTACTCTGACCATCAATCTTAACGATTATATCCCTGGCGAGAATACCTGCCTTAAACGCTGGCGTATCCTCAATTGGCGAAATGACCATTAACTTTTTCGTCTCTTCATCCTGGGCGATTTGAATCCCCACACCCGTTAATTCCCCAGAGGTATCAATTTGCATGTTTTTGAACTCTTCGGGGTCCATGAATCGGGTATAGGGATCATCGAGCTCCTTGAGCATTTCCCGAATGGCTTCGTAAGCTTCTTGCTTGTCAGCATAGGGGCGCTCTAAGTACTCAAGGCGAACGGCTCGCCAATCCACCTGATTGAAGGTAGCATCCACATACTGGCGATCAATAATTTGCCAGACTTCATCGACTAACTCTTTGGGGCTGTCCTGAAAAAAAGCCTGACTTTGAGATAAATGCAGACCAGCCCCTGTAACTGCAACCGTTGTTAAGACTACTGCGGTCGCCCCAACGACGAGGCTACGTTTTGTAATTACCATAATCCTTTCACAAGCTGGAGGAAAACGACTGCAAAGGAATTACGCTCACTCTAACACAGGCTATGCCAGCACGCTCCTGTTGCACATCTTTGTTATCCATCCTAGCTTGCTTGCCGTCCGGATGTAATGGCTGTTGAGTTTTATCTGCTGATGGGTGCTGGGAAATTCCTCCCTAGTTGCCTTGACTAAATCGCTACACTGTATACCCATCAAGGTTTATCGTCTCAGTAAATTATGGGGTGACCTTCTCACCCGCAATGGGTTGACAAAGCTCACGATTACTCTGTTTCACATCTGGATTATGATTGAGATAATCTCGCAGCCAATTACAACTTTTGGATAACAGATTCTCTAAATCTAAATTCCAGACAATTGCCATATTATCTTCAGTGCCAACAGCCAAGGCTTGACCATCCTGGCTCCAACTCACACTTGTGACGCGCCCCTCCTCAGCTTCCCAGGTTTTCACTAAAGTATCATCCAGCCGCCAGATTTGTACCCGATTATCCCAACTTGTGGTGGCTAGAATATTTCCCCTAGGACTGAACTGAACCCGCGCCACACTATCAGTAGACCCTTTCAGCGTGGTTTGCAGTTTACCCTGGCGATTCCAGACTTTTACCGTATTGTCATAACTAGCTGACGCTAATAACTCGGAGTCTGCGGAGAAGCTGACATCTAAAACCCAGTTACTATGACCCTTCAAGGTTTTCAGTAATTCTCCATTTACCGTCCACAACTTTACGGTTTGGTCATCACTAGCAGACGCCAATAGCTGACCATCGGGACTAAAACTCACCCCATTGACGCGGGATTGATGTCCCTTTAATGTTTTAATCAAAACTCCATCCCTTGTCCAAAGTTTAACCGTTTTATCCCGACTCGCTGAGGCAAGCTGTTGAGAATCAGGACTAAAACTAACATCCAAGACCCAATCCTGATGACCATTTAACACCTTAAGGAATTGTCCCTGTCGATTCCAAAGCCGAATCGTACCATCTCGACTAGCTGAAGCAATGCGTTCACCGTCAGGACTAAAACTAACGCTATAAATCCGTTCAGTATGTCCGTTTAAAGTAGAAAGCAGTTGACCCAGGCGATTCCAAACTTTGACAGTTTTATCGTTACTCGCCGTCGCAATCATTTCTCCATCAGGAGAAAAGGTAACATCTACCACATCATCGTCATGCCCTCGTAAAATTAACTGAGACTGTTGACGAAGTTGCCAAAGTTTGATGGTTTTATCATAGCTAGCAGACGCGAGGATGACAGGAGTTGCTGGTGAGTTTGGAGTTTCTTGTGCCTGTTTTGTGGGACTAAAACTTACAGCAGTTACTCTATCGCTGTGTCCTTTAAAGGTTTTCAGTAACATCCCGTCGCGATTCCACAGTCTCACCGTATTATCGGCACTTGCTGCTGCAATCAACTGACTGTCGGCGCTAAATGTCACGTTCAACACCCAGCGTTCCGGCTGGGATAGGGTTTTGATGAGCTGACCCTGAGTATTCCACAGTTTCACGGTGCGATCATCGCTAGCTGAGGCAATCAATTGACCATCGGGACTAAACGCGACGCTGTTAACCTTACCCTTGTGTCCCGTGAGGGTTTTCCACAGTTGACCATCTTCTGTCCACAATTTGATGGTTTGATCGCTTCCGGCGGAAGCCAGGATCTCACCATTGGGACTAAAACTAACCCATTGCGCTCCGTTTTTGTGAGCCGAAATGGTACGGATTAACTGACCATCCACTTGCCACAGTCGCACCATACCATCCGCACCTGTGGAGGCTAAGCGTTTACCGTTGGGACTAAAGGTAACGCTGTAAATATAATCGTTATGCCCGCTCAGAGTGCGGACGAGGGTGCCATCACGACGCCAAAGCTTGACCGTACCATCCCAACTACTCGATGCAATGAGCTGGCTATCTGGACTAAACGAAACACTGGTGACGCTATCTTGATGCCCTTGCAGGGTAGTGACCAAAGTGCCATCAGGACGCCATAATTTCACCCTACCATCGCGGCTGGCTGAGGCAATCAGTTCTCCATCAGGAGAAAAGCTCACATCCCAGACGATATCACTATGTCCTTCTAAACGATTTCGCTCCGTCACCGAGTCTACGGCTTGGGAGAGGGCGGCAATCACTTGCAGGTGGGTATCTGGTTCAACCTTTACGGCAACGTGCTTAAGCTGTCTAGCGGCTCTTAGCCCTTCCAGCAGAGCATCAAATTCCTTTCCGGAAGCAAATAGAGCTTCTGAGGACGCACTAATCGCACCCAATTGTGCATTAAACGTCAGAGTCTCAGCACGTCGGCGTTGCACCTCAGCCCGCCACCCTAAACCCCCAGCCGTAACTGCCAGAACTGCCATCGCCATACCGACGGCGATGGCACCCAGTCGCTGTTTGCGAATTCGTAAGAGTTCCATCTGACTATTCTGTAGCCGTGTCACAAGAGTGAGCTTGCGGCGTTTTTTGTAATGGTGGCGGATGGGTGCGACTAAGTAATCATGAACAAGCTGATATCGATCCTCTGGTTCATCGGGCAGGCGAAATAACAATCCGGCGCCGACCAAAATCTCCAGAATTAGGGGAAGTGGGGGTAGCGAGTTGGCAATAGAGGGGGACGGTGTTTGTCCCATATCCAAATCCTTTGTCCCCGATTCCAACTCGGTTTGAGTTTTCAGGGGACGAGTCCCTCGGTCATCCGTCAGTGAAAATAAGACATGCCAAACCGTATCTGCGTTCTCAGATCCACAATCGGCAATGGCACTTATGAGCCAGCGTTCGACTAAGGTTGCCTTGGGATTCGTGCCTAGGGCTTGGTATTGCGCCAGGGTGGTAATTTTTTCCGCTTGTAGTTGCATACCCACCACTTGTAATTCAATCAGTCGCACGCTTTGTGTCGGTGAGGCTAAATCCTGAACCAGGGCATCAATTAGGGCGTCGTCTAACTTAAACTGAGACCCAGAAGCGAGGGTAGAAATGACATTTTTCGCTTCCTGTGGGGACAGATCACCCAGGTGATAACGAAGTTGCCGATCCAAAATATTGTTGTTGATGGCACTCAAATTGGTGTAGCGTTCGCATTCGAGCAGGTAATGCAGGTAATCTTCTCGCAGGGATAAAATAACTTTGACAAAGGGAAGATTGAGGCAATGTTCCAAAAATCCATAAAACTGGCGTCGTTGTTCTAAGTCAGTACAGACGAAAAAAAATTCTTCAAACTGATCAAAAATCAGAACGATCAGGACATTGCCATCAGCCGCCTGCTGCAACTGGTCTAGACTGGTTGGCAGTTGGGTCAGCGATTGGGGTTCTAAGGCGGTATCTGATGAGGGATAAGTGGTGCAGCCTAACCCCTGGGTGAGTTGTCGAGAAAACTCTCCCCGCCAATCACGATAGACTTTTTGCACTACGGGGATAACTTCTCTGGCGCTAATCGTGCGACTGGCTAAGGCGGGGACTAATCCCGCATGAATGAGAGAACTCTTACCAACCCCAGAGGAGCCATGAATCACCGTTAGTTTGTGATCGTTGCGGCTTAGGCGTTCCAAGAGTCGATTCACATCAGGTAATCGCCCAGCGGCGGCTATTTCCAGGGGCGATAATTGTTGCTCAGCTCGTCCAGAGAGTAAGGGTGCTGCACCGAGAAAGGTAAAAAAGCCATACTGTTGTTCTAAAGAGCGCTGTTTTTGCTTGAGTTCAAAGGCTCGTAGGTATTTCTGGTGATCAAAGTAGAGCGATCGCAGTTGTTGGAGAATGTCGAGATAAAGCTGGGGAGACTGATGGGGAGCTTTGGGGAGTAACCCCTCTACCGTTAACGCTGTCTCTAAATCCGCAATAGCAGCCGTCGATTCACCCAGTTGACGCTGGGCTTTGGCACGGATGAGTAAATACCATCCCTGATGCTGAGGCTGAAATAATTGAGAATTCTCCAAAATGTCTAACGCCGTTTGCGCGAAGACTTTGGCATCCTCCCAGTTGGATTCTTCTAATGCCACAGCCGCTAAAAAACCGTAAGCTTGTGGTAATTGAGCGGCGTTGTCTTGGGTTTGAGACTGCGCCAAAGACTGAAGTGCCAGCGCTTGTAAATCTGCCCAATTTTGCAGATTTTGCAAGACTTCACCCAGTTGAATGGTTAAATGGGCAACCCAATCCAAGCGTCCCGCCGTCGTAAAGATGTCAATCCCCCCTTGCCAAAATTCTCTGGCTCTCTCCCAACTTCTATATTTGTGATTGGGGTGTAATTGAGCTTGACGACAATAACACCAGCCTAGATGACATAGCAATATGCCAATCCGTTCTAAGGATTGTTTAGGGATGTCATCGGATACAGCACACTGAATCTGTTGCCAAACGTCTAGACTCCGTTGATACTGCTCAAGGGCAACTTCAATCAGGTCATGGCGAAAGGCATCTCTAGCCAAAATAAATTGCCATGTCGCATATTGGGCAGGTTCTAGACTCACATCACGCGCCTGCAAATCCCGTAAGGCGGATTCGAGTTCTTGACGACCCTGGCATCCTGGCGCCAACTTGAGCGCCTCATTGGACAAAAATTCACCGACATTTTTATCTAAAAGGGTGGTGAAAAGTTCCTCTGTCGTTTGCTCCCATAAGTGCAACAATTCGGCTGTTGCTAGTTCAAATTTAATCGAGGTGGCAGCCCAACTTTTAAAATCGGGCGCAAATCGAGCTAATTTGTGGAGTAATTCATCCGTGACCCATAAAACGATGGGAAAGGTAAAACTTTTAGGAAATTCGTCTCGTACCTGATTTGTGGAAATTAAGACCGGATCAATTGCCGTTACGGATTCTAGACCAAATACGAGCAAGGCAGATACCTCCTCTGGCGCGATCGCGTCTAGGATAACGGTATATAAGGTTTGACTAGATTCTTGAAGCACTAACTGTTTCAAGGGAATTCCCGTCAGCCCTTGGAGTTTCTGCCATAGGGGTTGCTTGCAGCACTGATAGTTGCAGCGAACTAAAATCAGGGCAAATTGTCCTTCAGACAAGGTGATTGCCCGAGCGAGGGTGGATAATGAACGCTCATTGGCTAAGACTATTTCTTCGGCTCTCTCTTGCTCCTTCATTCCTATCAAAATGTGACTACTCCTAGTTGGTTCTCGTTGAGGAAAAAAGTTTTACCAAGGGAAATTAATTACGGACGGCAAAAAAAAACAGAAAGCAAACCAATAATACCTCTATTGGCTTAATTGGGTCGGCTTGACTATTTTCAGTATTTACTTTTTATTAAATCCTATCTTTGATAATATAAAAACTATTAATTTAGCCACTCAAGCCACTTCTAAAATTAAAACTTAGACGCAGATAATTTAACAAGTTCTGATTCAATTAAACAGTGAGATCAACTGATAAAAATCGTGACAAAATTTTATGATAAATGTGATTTAGATCACTGCTTTGGGATTGGGGAAGTTTTGACCCTTCGCTTCGCGCATAGGGCATAGTGCGTGAGTTAACTCCCCCAGCTCCCCCCGCTCCTAGACGTTTCACGCCTTACGTCTCTACTCCCCCGACACTACGCGCTCTGGCTCACGGCGGCGACAGATTTAAACCGGGCAGTCTCGGCTAAAGCTGGGTTCACTCCAAACCAGCGACCCAAGTCATCGCGGTATTCATAGACAAACATGCTGCGTAGCAAGGTTTGATATTCTTTTTCACCTCGAATGAACTGCTGTTGAACGACCTGAAAGAGTAACTGCCATTCTGGATCCTCAACCGCTAACGCCAGATCGTCACGGTATCCCTTAATTACGCTTTCTAAGCATTCGCGAGAAAAGGGTGGATCTTCTTGTTGCAGGCAGTTATACAGCAGTCCCAATAAGTTGCGGATGTGACCCCCACTAATCCGACAGAGGCGGTCTAGGGTTTCGGGACTGTCAAAAACCTCTGGGATTAAATTTAAGCGGTCTTCCGGAGAAACCGTGGGAAAGGCACGGGCTAAAACGAGTTGTCGGAGTAATGCCATACCTTGGGGGAACTCACGACCATCTCGAAACCCGATCGGCACCATGGGCAACACTTTGGGAGCGACACCCCCTCCCAAACGATTCTTGAGGGTTTCGTACTCGTTAGAGAACATCAACGCTAAGGGTACGGTATAAACCAGATGACACCGTAAACGTCGCAATTGAGAGCCTCGGTCGATAAACAGGTATTCAGGCTGCAATCGATCCCCATGAACCCGCCTGGGATCAACCCGATCCAAATTGTCTATAATGACAACTAACCCTTGTTTCCCGCGTTGTTTAAGCTTTTTTATCGCCGGTTCAATGATTTCGGTATTAATCGCCTGTAAAATACCTTGAGTGCGAGGCTCTAGGTGCTGTCTAAGCTGTTCGCGCAATTGAGGGCTATCTTTAGTTTTAGCCGTAATTTTGGCAATGCCCACGGAAAGTTCAGCGGCTACATCCACATCGATAGGCGTCTGTAAGAAGTCGTTAATCTCGTTGAAGAGTTTGTTAAAGTACCGGGGTTGGAGATGAATCCCGATCGCTTCTAGGTTTTCACTCACCGACCGAGCGATGCTGAGCAAAATATCGCTAATATCAACATCTGCCATGTCCAAGTCTTGAGACGACTCGAAATAGACAACGTGAAATTGTTGCTCCTCTAACTGAGCCTTTAATCGAAACAATTCGGTAGACTTGCCACAGCCAATATGTCCAGTAAAGAGTTGGCAGGTGGGTTCATCCGGTGAAAGTCGCGCGATCGTTCGTCCTAAGGCTTCGATAATTTTGCCGCCCCGCACGGAGGAAAAATTAATATAGTACTGACGATCCTCTGGATTGCCCATAACTAGAGTTCTAGCTGGGTTACAGGCTTTGAAAAAAGTAGGTAGATGCAGTTTCATAAAGCAAGACTCTTGAGTCACCTGATTCAAGTAGAGAGTAAATCATTGACTGAACCCTTATGCGTAGGGGTAATACCCCCCCTTAGTATCAATAGCCCGGATGTGATCCCCCAGTTAGAGTAGTGAGGAAAACCTCACAAAAATAACTGACCCTCTAAAATCTTGTCCCCCTGTCTCCCTTATACCTTGGTAACGCCTGAGCAAGTTGGCTTGCAATAACGATTGCACCATGATATTGTAATCAGATCAATGGCATGACAAGCATCAGCACAACCAGCTTAGTCAGCCATCGCCCGGTTTGATGACAACGGCAAGAAAAGGAAACCAGGGAAGAAAAAATTTCCTCATCCGTTAAGGTTAGTGGGGCAGAATGTCAATCTCCTGGCAAGGGAAAGTAGGATGGTGGCATTGATATATTTGGAACCTCTAGCGGTAGTAGATGGCAAACATTGCATCAGTTTCCCAAGCACAAATCAGCAATCGGCGACAACAGTTACGACGCGCACGCCGAATTAAATTTTTTCAGGCTCTGTGGCGATCGCTCATGGTTGGCGGTATGGCTAGTGGTTTGATTTGGGCGATTACCTTGCCCGACTGGGTGATTCGCCAACCGGAACAGATTGACATTGAGGGCAATCAATTTCTCTCAACTCAAGCAATTCGTTCCCTGCTCCCCTTATCCTATCCTCAGTCCCTATTGCGCGTGGAACCCCAAGCGATCGCGGAGGTGCTTGAGGGCGCCGCACCCATTGCCAGAGCGACAGTAACCCGTCAACTCATACCCCCAGGATTGACCATTCAAGTGCAAGAGCGCCAGCCCGTTGCGATCGCACAGGGGATAGCTTTAGCTGCACAGGGGCAAACTCAGGTGACCTCAGAACCAGGCTTTTTGGATGAACGGGGTGTCTGGATACCCCAAAGTAGCTATCATTCTCTCAAAGCCAATGTGGAGTTGCCCACGCTGCAAGTAAGGGGTCAAAATGAATACTATCGTCCTTACTGGTCGCAAGTGTATCAGGTCATCCACCACTCTCCCGTCAAAGTCCTGGAAATTGATTGGCGAAATCCAGCTAATTTAATCTTGAAAACCGAGTTAGGAAATGTTCACTTAGGATCGGATAGTTCCCAGTTGGCGGAGCAACTGGCAGTCTTGGATCGTATGCGACAGTTACCCACTCATCTTCAACAAAGCCAAATCGCCTATATTGATCTCAAAAACCCAGACCGTCCGGTGATTCAGATGAGGATGCCAAGTGAGACATCTAAACCTGATCATGACTAACCGTGGCGGGAAGAGTGGTATAAAAGAGAATTCAGCTATGCCAATTTTGGCAACTCTTGAGGAGAGTACCCTTCAAGAGTCTTAACAACAAACAGGGGTGTTCGTTGGTTTTTCGATCGACTTACCCTATAGTTGACTCAGATTGCTACATATAACTGATAAAGTTGATTATCAACCCTGACCTATTGCAATGACGCTTAATAGTAAACTAGGGCTTGTCCATCAAAGCTCTCCTATCACGCTGAATACCGATCTTTCAGTTGGAGTGGAAAATACCCATCCCTTCAGTAACTCTGGGTTGCAGTTTGGTCAACCCCATGATTATGATTCCAAGGGGATTCCCAGGGAAGACACGAGGAGTGACAACATTTTGCCAGGTAGTGTTGCCAAAATTAAAGTTGTTGGTGTCGGTGGTGGAGGCGGAAACGCGGTCAACCGAATGATTGCCAGTGAAGTGGCTGGGATCGAGTTTTGGTCGATTAATACCGATTCTCAAGCCCTCTCCCAAAACTCCGCCGCCAAACGCTTGCAGGTGGGTCAAAAATTAACCCGGGGACTCGGTGCAGGCGGAAATCCAGCCATTGGTCAAAAAGCGGCGGAAGAATCTCGCGATGAAATTGCCCAAGCCTTAGCCGAGTCCGATTTAGTTTTCATCACAGCCGGGATGGGCGGTGGTACAGGAACGGGGGCGGCGCCAATTGTGGCAGAGATTGCGAAAGAACTCGGCGCTTTAACAGTGGGCGTTGTGACTCGTCCCTTCACCTTTGAGGGACGCCGCCGTACTTCTCAAGCCGAGGAAGGAATTGCGGCACTGCAAAGCCGCGTCGATACTCTAATCGTGATTCCCAATAATAAGCTCTTGTCGGTGATTTCTGAACAAACACCGGTTCAAGATGCCTTTAGAGTGGCTGATGATATCCTGCGTCAGGGTGTGCAGGGAATCTCAGACATTATCACCGTTCCGGGGTTAGTGAATGTCGATTTTGCTGACGTGCGAGCTGTTATGGCAGACGCAGGTTCGGCGTTAATGGGAATTGGTGTGGGTTCAGGTAAATCCCGCGCTAGAGAAGCGGCTGTGGCGGCGATTTCCTCGCCCCTACTGGAGTCTTCAGTAGAAGGCGCTAGAGGGGTGGTCTTTAATATTACAGGTGGTAGTGATCTGACGTTACACGAAGTTAATGCAGCGGCAGAAACAATCTACGAAGTGGTTGATCCTAACGCCAATATTATTTTTGGTGCTGTGATTGATGACAGGCTTCAAGGTGAGATTAGAATTACCGTGATTGCCACGGGCTTTAGTGGTGAAGCGCCACCGCCCCCACCTGTCAAAGAAATTCCCCGTTATACGCGACCGATCACACCGAAACCTAATCCGCCAACCCCTGAACCCGAACCGAAAAACCGACCGGGGCTAGATATTCCCGAATTTTTGCAACGGCGTCGTTTTCCCAGAAGTTAGGAGACGGTAGAAGGAAGAGGAAGATGGGAGAGATGAGGAGTTAACTCAAAACACTTCCTGTTAACGGTTAACTAACTGTTAACTGTTAACTGTTAACTGTTAACTGACAAAACTCATGCAAGTACCAGTAGCGCTGACAATAGCCGGATCAGATAGCGGAGGTGGGGCGGGAATCCAGGCAGATTTGAAAACCTTTGCCTTTCACTGTGTTCATGGAACGAGTGCCTTGACTTGTGTCACCGCCCAGAATACTCAAGGGGTCAACCGCGTGGATGCTTTGCCAGTCGCCGCCGTCGTTGCCCAAATTGAGGCGGTGGTGCGTGATATCGGTACTCAGGCGACCAAAACGGGAATGTTACTCAACGCTGAGATTATTAATGCTGTGGTTTCCCAGGTTCAGGGTTTAAATCTTGACCCGTTGGTGGTTGATCCGGTGATGGTATCCCGCACAGGAGACCAATTGATTGATGATCAGGCGGTAACGTCTTTGCGAGAGGGTTTGATTCCTCTGGCAACAATAGTCACACCAAACCGTTATGAGGCTCAATTGCTCAGCGGTTTGGACATTCATACCCTGGATGATATGGGAAGGGCTGCCCAACGTATTCATCAACTGGGAGCAAAAGCTGTCTTGGTTAAGGGCGGTGCGATGACGGGTAATCTATGTGGGGTCGATGTCTGGTTCGATGGAGCCGAGTTGTACACCCTGAAAACAACCTGGATTGAGACAAAGAATAATCACGGTACAGGCTGTACACTCAGTAGTGCGATCGCGGCGAATTTGGCGATGGGGAAAAACCCACTCACCGCCGTGCAATTAGCAAAGGAGTATGTGACCACAGCACTCCAATACGCTCTCGATATTGGTCAAGGATATGGACCTGTGGGGCATTTTTTCGCCGTATTGCCCCGTTTATGACCGGAAAGGGCAAGGGAGTAGGGTTAATGTTAAATAGCGTTTACTCATTGCCTAAAGAGGCGAATATTGTAAGATAGGCGTCGTATAATTAATGCCACAGTTATGGAGCTAGGAGTTTATCAGAAATAGGTTACGACTATTCCTCGATAAAATCGAAACTCTGATGACTCTACAGAGGCTTGGCAAGACCCATGAATTCTAATTCCCCAATTAATCCTTCTATGCAAAATCCGCCAACTGATCGTTATACCCCCTCAACCTCTGCCAATAATTATTGCCCTTCGGTGCCAATCTCTGTATACCGGGAACTGGCGGCTGAGTTACAAGCCGCCCAAGCCATGTTGGATTCCCTCAATGGTCAAAATCAGCAGTTGGTCAAACAAAACCAAAAACTGCGCCAAGAAGTGGAAAAAGTCCTGCAATCGAGCCAACAGCTTCAGCAGGTTGTGGATTCATTGACACCCGTCACAGGCGCCCAAATGCCTCGACGCCAGTCGATTCCCTCAGAACCTCGTCCCGCCCCGTCAATCCCTAAATCAGCCCCCTCTAGGCTAGGGGTTGATGTTCCACCCCCTCATAACTTGGAAGCCCCTTCCTCGCCTTACAGAGAAACGTTGGTGATTGAACAGCAAGAGTCTCGTTCCCGTCGTACATCCGCTTCTGAGAGCTATAGAGAGGTCAATGGCTGGGTTTTAATTGTAGCCATCATGCTGATTGTACTCACCGCATTTGGTACAGGTTTTCTGATTGTGCGACCTTTGTTAAAGAACAATCGCTGATTATCATGGGTCTTATGTCCTTGAATTACCAATGAACCATGAATCAATAACTACAGATTAGTAGAAATTGCCTGAACCGGACAAGTAGGGATACACTGCTCACAGACAATACAACGCGATCGCGTAAAGTTAAGTCGAAAGGTATCAGGATTGAGGGTTAAGGCTTCTGTGGGACACACACCTGTACACAACCCACAATCAACACAGCTCGTTTCATCAATCATAATTTCACGGTCAACCAGGGATACATTAATATCGTGCGATCGCATCCACTCAATGGCAGCATCGAGCTGATCAATATCTCCTGAGAGTTCCACCACCAGTTTACCGATTTGATTGGGTGCGACTTGGGCGCGGATAATATTGGCGGCGACATTGAAATCCTTTGCCAGTCGGTAGGTTACTGGCATTTGGACGGTGCGTTTGGGAAAGGTTAGAGTTAGCCGTTTTTTCATGGTCTTGTTAGCCTATGGAAAGGATCGTTTTGATAAAAATTGATCAGTTGTAGGTTAAATTGCCCTTAAATATGACCGCGAATTCCCCCGACTCCGGATCTCCATCTCCCCAAACACCTAAAGCAAATCTCAGCTCTCGACTGAGAAATTTTATAATTGCCTTAGTCGCCATCATTCTCGGCGTTGCTCTATTCTTAGGATTACAAACACAGACGGGTTCGGCTTCTCTTGACGCCCAAGCTGAGGAATCTACGCCCCTAGAAGTCGCACTGAGCAATGGCAAGCCCACCTTCATGGAGTTCTATGCTAACTGGTGTACCACTTGTCAAGCCATGGCGCAGGACTTAGGGGAATTGAAACAACACTACACCGACTCGGTTAATTTTGTGATGCTGAATGTGGATAACAGCAAGTGGTTACCCGAAATCCTTAACTATCGAGTCGATGGTATCCCCCATTTTGTTTTTTTAGACACTCAAGGCGAAGCAATTGCCCAAACGATTGGGGAACAACCCCGCCCGGTTTTAGAGGCGAACTTAGAAGCCTTGGTCGCGGATCTACCATTACCCTATACTCAAGGCGATGGACAAGTCTCTACATTTAAAGCGCCTGTGTCATCGTCAAAGACATCCTCAGATGACCCTCGCAGTCATGGCACTCAAGTGAAAGAGTAGTTGTTGAGGACGCCAGGAGAGCCATGTAAATAGCGTAGCAGGCTACGTCGGGGAACAGTAGCAAATAGACTCTCTTCCCCAATCCACCCTGTTAAGTAAAGTTTTTTTTACAGAGCTTTGGAAGGATAGGCTTCGCTCCATTATCTTGGATATGGGAGAGCTACTAGGCTAGTAGGAGGATAAAAATGGCAGATCAACACTCTCCAGCCAATTACACCAGCGCTGACTTTGAGAAGGCGGCACTCAGCCGATTCCGTTCTCTCATATCTTTTCTACCCAAAAATTGTAAGTTATTTCGAGAACTCTGGAATCGTTCTACAGTACTGTGTTTAGACTTTGACAATTGTCCTCACCTTCTCGATCAGGTTATGAGTCAATCTTTTTTGCTATTACTCGTAGCCCATTACTTAGGATTGGCTGACTCTGTACTGTTCCGAAGAGGTAAAAAGGTAATGGGATGGATGTCCATGATGCCCTAGAGTGTCAGTCTGTGTAACCCCAGTTAGCTGCTCTTAAAAGTTAAGAAGTTACAAGTAATAAGTCCGAAAAGAAATAGTTTTGTCCCTTTTGTTACAATGTCACCCTGTAAAACTAATATTTTTTTGTCGTTAATGTTACGATTAGTCAGGTGAGTTCTACTCCTAAAAACGCTGGTCTAGATGTTAAGGTAAAGATGGTAAAGTCAAGATAAGCATCGTACAAAAAGGCAGAAAGCAGAAAGTGGAAATCTCTGAAACTGTAACGATTTCCGTTGTGCTGCCACAAGAGTTTGTATGAGGCAGATCCTTGAGTTATTGCTTCTATAGTTTTATGACGCTGATACTTTGGTTAATCACCTTATCGATTGCCTTAATCGCTGTCTACCTTAGCATTAAAGTCACTGAAGAAATAGAACGAGTTGCTGCTGTACTCACTGCCTTAATTTGTCTGGTATTTTGCTTGTTTTTTGCGCCGATGTCGATAAAAGTAGCAATTCTACTCCTTCTCCTGGTTAGTCTAAACTACACGGTTAACCTAATTAGCCGAAATATTTCATCTGACTCTAGTTATGACGAATGACGATCTCCGCCGTTAACTTTTATTGTGCCGATGAATAAGTCATGTGAGTAGGGAGTAGGAGAAAAGGAGTTCAGGAGTTCAGGAGTTCAGTTTGAAGAACCAAACGGTAGCAAGAGGAGGCGATTGAAATCGCTGCTACACAAACAAAGTCCGCCTGCGCGGACTAGATTATAAAGGGGGTGGCTAACCCGGATTTGGTATAAGGCTCCAAACCTTGCACTTTCTTAACCTTGAATCATCCTCTACAGTTTTATTTTCAAGGGTAAGGGCTTTGTGCAGCAAGCCCTATGTAGTGGACTGACACAGCTAAAATTGTGGGATAGGTTGTAGGTTGGGTTGACGCAAGAAAACCCAACGGAATCTAGGGCTAAAGCCCTTACTACAAGCCGAATCTAATCTATCAAATTAAGTGTGCCACGCCAGTAGTACAGTAATGAGCAGGCAGCACTGTTCTACTCTTGGAAAAGCTGTATCACATCGAGTCTGAAAATGCTGTACTTCTTTGCTCACTCAAATTTTGGTGGATGTTCCCCTACCTTCACCCACATCCGACGCACCCGAATTAACTGAGGACGATTCATCTTCAATGTAGCAATTGTTGCTCGACCAATAGGCGTCAACCCTACTAATTCTGTCCCATCCTCACTCCACGTAAAATGCTCCTCCCACACTTGATGATGGGGATGAAACAAAGGAACTGTCTGCTGGGTAGTGGGGTCTAATGCTGTTTGGAAACTGGCTTTGTAGCGATTACAGGTAGGACAGGAGAGGCAGATATTCTGGAAAATTGTCTCTCCACCAACCGAACGGGGGATAATGTGTTCAAACTCAAAAATTGCAACCGTCAGAGCTTCAGCCGTGCGGCAATAGGCGCAGCAATCCCTAAAATGGGTACGAATTTGTCGCTGTAGCTCAACAGGAATATAAGCGCTCACGCCACCGTTGCCATTGTTTCTAAGCAGTGTAGAGTATATCTAGCTCTAGTTTTAAGGATTGTTAGTTGATCGACTTGTGCTAGGAGACGGTCTAGATTTGCAATTTCGTCGGCAGAGAGTTGAGATTCTGCGTTCTGAACTAGCAAATCGTTCAATTGATTTTGTGCTGCGGGAGCTAGCTTACTATCGGCTAACGCTTGCAGTTCATCTTGGCTTAAGCTAATTAAGCACTCGTCATCCAGAGCTAATGGGTTTGCTAGTCGATTGTAGGCTTCCAAATCTAACCAGACGCCAACTCGCTCTCCTTGCTCGTTGGTAATGTAACGCACTTGCTCAGACATGGGTTTTCTCTCTCGGTCTTTGGATTCATCGTAGCTTATGGGAGTGAGAGCGATCGCTCTACTCAATCGGGTTGTATGGAAGAATGGAGCGATGACGACACTGAATCAGAAGAACAAGCAAATTGAGAAGCAGCCCTTGGACTATTACTTGAATCTTCAGTATCCAGTAACACTTTACCCCGCTTCTGAGGGGGGATATGTGGCTCAGATTAAAAACTTGCCTGGATGTCTAACTCAAGGTGAAACGTTGGATGAAACGATCGCAAACATAAATGAGGCGCGGGAGTTGTGGATTGAGACAGCTTATGAAGCTGGGGATGAGATTCCGTTACCCAGCACTGATAATACCTACAGTGGGAAGTTACTCCTGCGGATGCCTAAATCTCTGCATCGTCGTTTGGCTGAGAAGGCTGATAGGGAAAATGTGAGTCTCAATCAATATATAGTGTCTGTGTTGAGTAGGGGATGAGAGGCTTAGGGGTGCGATCGCTTCTCGTGCTGCCTCAACTTTGGGGGAGTAGACTTCGAGGAGGATGGTGCGATCGCGCCGTTGGCATTTCCGAACATCCGGGTATCCGTCGAGAGACTTTTGGTTTGAGCAAGATTCCTCAGTTGTTTGCATTCGACCTCAGAAGGCTGTAGCACTTCCTACCAGTAAAGAAAAAGCTGAGCTATGGTATGTACTGGAACTATGGGGCTGTTTCTAGATGGAAAAACAGGAGTTTATTGACCTGCTTAACCAGGGGGTAGATAGTTGGAACTGAGGTACAAAAAATAATGGCAGAAACTCCTAAATACGACCTGCGTGGCTCAAAATTCGGTGGTGGCTTTGCAGGAGATGGAGGTACACAGATAGGTGAAATTCTAAACGATTACTCATCTAAGCAAAGTCTGGATGAAGCAGCAGCAGAAATTCAGCAACTTTTGAAGCAACTAGAGGAGACTAATCCTACTACAACTGAAACAGAAAAAATGATAGTTGCGGCAAAGGCGGCGGATGAAATCAAGAATAATCCCACACTGAAAGCACGAGTGATGGGTGCTCTCAAATCAGGAGGTACTGAAGCATTTAAAGAGGCGGTCGATAATCCACTGGTTAACGTTTTAGTAGCGATTATCCAGGGATGGATGCAAGCAGAGTAGAAGCTTGTCCCATAGCATCATAGTTCCATTTGTCCGCCATTTGTTCGAGGGCTACAGCTTACCGAAGCTGAAGCGCAGCTTCAGCAGAGCATTGCGGAACTTGATTTCAGATGCCCTTGGTACAACAAAAGAGCGATCGCACCCATATCTAAAGGACATTTGCGTAAACACAGGTATAGACTATAGGGGTAAAAGTTTGATGTAGTCTTGTTAGCGTAGGTACAAGTGTCCAGTTTGCTTGACAGAATTACAGTCAATCCCAAGCAGTGTGGTGGTCGTCCTTGCATCCGTGGGATGAGAATCAGGGTGTCGGATGTATTAGATTTACTCGCTGCTCGTTTAAGCTTTGAGCAAATCTTAGAAGAAATGCCAGACCTTGAGATGGACGATCTCAAGGCAGCTTTACTCTATGCAGCACGTAAAGTCGATCATCCAGTGCTTGCGGCATGATTATCTGGCTCAATGCCCAACTGCCGCCTGCTATTGCTGCTTGGATTACTGCTACCTTCGGTATAACAACTATAGCTGTGCGCGATCTTGGGTTGAGAGACGCAGAGGATCGTGAAATTTTTGAGGCGGCGAAGGCTCAGGGGGTAGTTGTGATGACCAAAGATAGAGATTTTGTCGAATTAGTTGAACGATATGGTTCACCTCCACAGGTGATTTGGCTGACTTGTGGCAATACGTCTAATGCACGGCTTAAAGAAATCCTCACTGCCACTTTGCCAGATGCTCTCGAACTGTTGCGATCGGGCGAAAGGCTTGTAGAAATCACTGGCAATTAGATATATCGCATCTCATTAGTTTTCTTCAGCGCTAGGAATCACTCCAGCCCAAATAATCTGCTCACTTGTCAGAGTCAACTCTGGGAAAGTGCCTGAAACAATCTGCTCAACACCAGCAAACTCCGCACCTTCATACAATTCCTCAACCAGGGTGAAAATCGTCACCTTTGATGTCAGTGGGTCAACGACCCAGTATTCTGGAATGTTTAAAACGTTGTACTCAACCCGCTTAGCCCGATAATCGGCGGTCTTTGTCGATTCGCTAACGACTTCTATCACTAAAATCGGAGGAGGTTCGTTGAGTTCAATAACAGCCTCGCGGGTTCTTAATTCGCGCCACTGCTGGCTAGGAATAATAGTCAAATCGGGAATGCGAGAGGTATCCCACTTGCCAGCACGAGGCGATCGCACACCAATCGCCACGGGTCTAACAATCCAGTCGCGTCCGCTACGCCCGATCTCAGCATCGATTTGCCGATAGAGAAAGTCAATGATTTCTCCATGTTGCCCGGTGCCAATACTCATTGCTACTAATTCCCCGTTCACCAACTCATAGCGGGTATCAGTCCCGTCTGAGTAGGTCAGATACTCTTCAAAGGTTAGCTTCTTAGTCGTTACAGTCATGATCGCCCCCTTCGGAGCATCTAGTTCGGTAGGCTTTTCCCCAACTTTAGCAGAGCATTGCGGAACTCTGTTTCAGATACCTCTGGCACACTCAAAGAGCGATCGCACTCACCAATGAGCAGTTAAATAGCAAAGAGTTAAAGTTTACCCTCTTGCAAAACACCAACCTTAGGTAACTCCTTCCACTCCGGCTCAATCGGTGAATAGCGGCAATAACACACAACAACCTCATCATACTCAGCCGACTCAACCGACTTGAATCGCTCAACTCGGCTCACTTCCCAGTCAGACCAACGAACATGAGTGCTAGCATCCGGGAAGTTTGGATCAACCGACTCTTCAAATCGAGCAAACTCACGCGGACGATCGCCTGGTTCTGGCAACACCTTATCAGAACAATCCAAATACTCAGCCAGCATTCGGGTTAAGTGTCCAGCAGGTTGCAATTTGCGTTCCTTCCACCCCTTCGATGAAGCTGATTCAGTTTTGAAAACAATCCATCTCTTCACAAGTTATTTCTCCCTCTCATGTTTTGGTTCGTAGGGACTAGGCGGGAACTGGGTTTCGCCCTCAAAAACACAGTTAACCTCAAGCATCGGATCGCCAGTTTCCTCAATCCTGACAAGGTTCCAGCCGTACTTATCAGCCATGTCCTCACACTTGTCAGGGTCAGTTGCGCCATGCCGTGAGACGTTCTCATCCGGGTCGTACCGTGGGCTTCTGGTCATTGGTCATTGATACTTCATTGTAAGTTAGTTTATACCAAGTTGCCGTCTAAGGTAGAATCTGTCATGGTTCGCGAAATCCTTCACTTCGGAAAGAGGACAGGCTCCGTGTAGCGAAGTATCTGTCCAGATTCTTCGCTTCGCTCAGAATGACATGATAGAACACGACTTGGTAACATGATGGAACGCAACTTGGTATTAGATTACCGTTTTTAGCGCTCACTCAGGGTGCAGGAGAACCATCGCGGCTGCTACTTTTGAGCAACGGAAACGCAATCACATCCCGAATACTCGCCGAATCCGTTAATAACAT
>NZ_JBKHUP010000042.1:0-63495 GCF_046565525.1 Coleofasciculus sp.
CCTCCATTCTTCCGGCATCCCGCTATCCCTCCCCACCCTGCTAGCGCTGAGGGTGGGGACTCCCGCGAACACGTTGAATAGAGACGCGCCATGGCGCGTCTCTACATTTAGAGGAAATAGTCGTGCTGGGATCACCCTACACCGAGTCTCATGCACCAACAACCACACCACCGTTCGGATGCAGTACTTGACCCGCCATATAAGACGCATCTTGAGAAGCTAAGAAAACAAAACTCGGTGCAACTTCCTTGGGTTGTCCTGGACGCTTCATCGGAACTTGTTTACCAAACGTTTCGACTTGCTCACCAGGAAACGCATCAGGAATAAACGGTGTCCAGATGGGACCTGGCGCTACACCATTTACGCGGATGCCTTTCTCAATTAAAGGTTGGGAAATGGAGCGAGTAAAGGCAAGAATAGCACCTTTTGTCGCCGAATAACTGAGCAGAGACGAGTTACCTTTATATGCATTAATTGAAGTCGTGTTAATCACAGAACTCCCTGGCTCAAGGTGAGGCAAAGCCGCCTTAGTGAAATAGAACATTGAGAAGATATTTGTCGCAAATGTGCTACCTAATCGGGCTGAGTCAATTTCCTCAATGCTCTCTTCTAGATATTGCTCCGCCGCGTTGTTGACCAGGATATCCAGCTTGCCAAATTCATCAACTGTTTTCTGAACCGCTTCTTGGCAGAACTTTTCGTTGCGAATATCGCCAGGAATTAATAAACAACGACGACCATAGGATTCTACAGCTTCTTTTGTTTCTTGAGCATCTCCATGCTCGTCTAAGTAAACAATCGCAACATCGGCTCCTTCCTTGGCATAGAAAACCGCAACAGAACGACCAATCCCACTATCTCCGCCAGTAATCAAGGCTACTTTATCCAGTAACTTGTCACTACCTTTATAGTTGGGATCATCATATTCAGGCTTTGGCGTCATTTCTGACTCTAAAGCCGGTTTTCTCTCTTGTGATTGAGGGGGAATTTTATCGGGTGTAATTGTCATGATATAAAGCTCTTATTTCAGTTGTTATGGTTCAGGAAAGGGAATAAAAGATATCCCTGATCTTCGTTCATTCGTTCGTTCGTAGTCGGCACTTTAGTGCTTCAAATGACTTTTTAAAGAGGTCTTGTTGATACGTTATCGATGAGTAGCAAGGGCGGGTTTTGTTGTTCAGTTATTTTTGAATAGCTGGCTATAGTTTCTAAACCCGCCCCAACAATAGAAGATGAATGCCTGACGTATTGTGACGGCTAACTGGGATTAGCCAGCCGCCACTCTAGTCACCTACATTTGGCTTTGCAATTTTTTCTTGACTTCCTTAAATTGAGTTGCCATTTGTTCTCGCTGCTCTGGGGAAAGATTCTTGCGAATAGAAGCAAACATAGTGCTTTCTTCTTGACGAGTGTGATCGCCAATCATGTCTTTCACCTGCTTGAGTTTGGACTTAAACTCGGAGGAAGTCGGATCTAGCTCTTTCATCTCATTCAGAATAGTTTCTAACTCAGCCTGCTCATCATAGAGTTCCTGAGTATCATCCTCGCCATAAAATGAACGAACTTGAGGATAGACGATTTCTTCTTCCGCCTTGGCGTGAACAATTACATCCTTGTAGAGCTGTCCAAAAAACTCCTGGATGCGCTGCGGATTGTTGGTTCCCTTAATTTCACTAATTAAGGTTTTGGCTTTTTGGTGATCCATGAAAATGATATCCATGATATCCATATCAGACCTGTCAGAAGCCTGAGTCACAGCACTACCAATCACGCCCGTCATCGCAGCTACTGCATCCTGAACTCGTCCCCAAAGCCCTTGATCAGGTTCTTCACCCGTTAACTCTTGAGTGCCTAAATATTCCAACATTCCCTTAAGTCTTTCCTGATGAGCCCGGTTTTCAAAGTTAACCGAATTTAGGGGGGAAAGTGCTTCCTCGACATCCGCACCAGCGATTTGAGCTGCCTTATGAACCACAAGTCCAGACATGACTTGTCCATGTTTCAGGAGTTCATGCTGAGCCAGTTTCTCATAAAGGCTGAGTTCAGAGCTTTTCATCATCTCCTGAGCCTGTTCAATCATTTTTTGAACTTTCTCTTTTGGCTCAGATTGAATTCCATACTGAGTGATGCTTGTTTCCAGAACGTCCAGGTTGTTCTGGTCATCCTCCAACATGTCTTCTAAGCGACCAAAAATCTCGTTGTTTTTACATTCCTTTATAAATTGCTGTTCATTAGCAATAATTAAATTTTGAATTGCCCGCATATCGGCAAGTTTTTCAGCAATGGCAGAGCGCTTAGCATCAGTAAGGGTAGCAACCATTCTCTTGTGTTCTCCTATTTACGAGTTGTTTATTAAGTGAGTAGCTTGATTTTAAGGATTGACTTGCCATTCAGATATGCCTATGATGATATAGACTTATTGTTTACCAAAGTCTCCTCTGGTGTTCGCTGAACAGTAGCATGTTTTGAGCAGACTAAAGGTTTAGCGTTGAGACGCCTGTCTGAATCGCATAAACTGAATAGCAGAAATATCCGATCTACTCAACCTTAAACCAATCGAATTAATTGGCTTATTTCAGAGTAGCTCTATAGCCAATAATGATTAATCTATCTGAGGGTAGACTGTTGGCTAATTCAATGGTCAATTGTTTAGCAGAATGTTGGAGGAGGATAATCCGTTAATTTAGGTAAAGTACGTCCATCGGCATAGGTCAAATTACTAGAGAAAAGCTAGGCGGAAGAGATAGGGTGAAACGTTATTTATTGGAGTTAAGCTCTTTTTTGGGAAACCACCACAGCTTGATGAAGCATAGCCGCAAGTTCAGCACGGCTAGCCGGTTTATTCGGATTGAGCAAATCGCCTTGAGGATAGCCAGCGACTAAACCTGCTTTGATCGCCGCTGCGACGTTGGCGATCGCATAGTTGGGTATTTGATCGCTATCTTGGTACTGTTGTAAGGTTTTAGTGGGTTCGGATGGGGGTTTAAGGTTTAGGGCTTTAGCCAAAACCACTAATGCTTCTGCACGGGTGATCGGTTGGTTAGGACGAAATTTATCATCCGGATATCCAATGATTATTCCCGCTTTAGCCATCTCCTCAATCGCCTCAGCGCCCCAGTAATTGGGGGGTAAATCTTTAAACGCGATTGCCTCCGGCATTGCGCTCCGCGCGATCGCACGCCGCTTTGGTTGTGGATCAAATGCCTTCTGTAGCATAGCGGCTAACTCTCCACGAGTGGCAAATCGCTGAGGTTTAAATTCACTCTGGGGAAAGCCCACCACAATATCTCGCTGCGCCAACGCTGCGATTGCAACATGCGCCCAAAATTCATCCGGTACATCAGAAAATTCCACCGAGGGAGTAGGTGTTGGGGTTACGGTTGGCGTTACAGTTGGGGATGGAGTTTTCTCCGGCGCTCCAGGTGCTGGAGCCGCTTGCATTCTCCCTTGCACCCTTGGAACCCGACTCCCCTGCACCTCAGCTTCCCGACGAGGTGTTGTCTCAGAAGTGGATAACTCAGGAGTCGTCGGTGTGGGTTTAGTCGGCTCTGGAGATTCCGGTGTTGAGTCAGGTTGAGGTGAGGGCGGGGAAAACCCCAAGTCTTGCAGAATCTGATCTTTATGTTCTCTACCTATCGCCCAATAGAAAATACCGCCAATTGTTGTCAATGTCACAATAATCGCAATCCACTCATCCAAATTGAGAGGAGATGGGGGTTCTGGCGCAGAGGGAGGGGACATAGCGATCGCGTAACATAGGAACATATAAACTCTTACAGAAGATTAGCGATCGCGTCTGGATAATTCACAAGGGAAATCCTGGAACTTTACCCTGAGACAGGTGATAGACAATATAGTTAAGGATTAACGTGATAGTAGTTGTGAATATAGAAACCTGATATGAAAGATATTTCTGACAAAACGACTCAACTGGCACAGAAACATGGCAAGCAGATTGAGGAGCAGGGCAAACGTCTAGAGAAGTTGGGGAAATCTTTCAAAGAGAGAGGGAACCCAGAACATGGAAAGTCTCTAGAAGAGTACAGCCAAACCATACAGCAGGAAGCGAAAGCTTTAATTGAAGAAGCTGAAAAGTCTGATCAAAAGCACGGTGAAGCCTCTAATCAAGCTTATGAAGCCGCTGTGAACCATCATGTAAAAGCCACTAATGCACAGACAGAAGCCATCACTGAGCAAATAAAGATTAATCAAGATTATCTGAACAAATCTCAGAAGATGACTAAAAAATCCCAGGAGTCTCAAAATTAAGGGACTCGTGTGTCAGTTGGTGTAATAGCAGTTAGTGATCGAGAATAAGTAGAGACGTTCCGGCGGAACGTCTCCACAAAGTAATAATTCATACTGTAAAAGTTTGGTTAATCAGTTAGTAAAGTGTTGAAGTTATAAAAAACCAGCTTCAGCTTTAAGTGTTAGTGAGAAGCTTTGTAACTTTCAAAAAAATGTGCCGATTTTTCCAACCTTTTACCCCCCAATAGAGTATCGTGCAGCCCAGTATTACTTGAGAAATCCACTTGAGCCACTGTATGTGAAGTCCCATTTGAGAAAGTCCCAACACTAAAGCGTCGTCACAAAAACTGAGGAGTAAAAGTGATGACTGGCTCAGAAAACGAACCATTGGATTTTCTAGGTTATTCTCCATTGTGAAAATTTAATACGTTGATGATTCAATCGGAAGTTAATGATTGTATTTTTAAAATAATTAATAAATCAGACAATCACTAAACTTAGATTAACAATTAAATTGTCTGGCTGCTGACCCTCTGAAGTTAGATTAAACTCATTCGAGGGATAGAAATTTGCGGGTGAAGCCACATCTACCCCCTTGCCATCTAGTGGTCTAGCAAAACATCTGTTTAAAACCACTCGAACTAATCATTAAGTGTCATCAGTCTTTTTTGAGGTGGGTGTGACTGAAAAAGTCAAAAATAAGTTATTGCCGATAACGGGACTCTACCTTAGACAGATGAATCTCACTCGAAATCTTAGCTTTAGTACTACTTAGCTTATAGATAATTAGGAATCCATCTCCCACCTCACTTTCGTAGGTGGGGGTTAAGGCGAGGCAACGCCCCATAGCCAATAAAGTGTTAGAATATCGAAATCTTGAGCGGTACGGTAAAGGACGGAAAAATTCCGATGGGGGATCATTCATGATAGCTGTATTTCCTATACCACTAACCTATGACCACCACTAAAGAAAAATTGCTCATCGCGATCGAATCTACCCCAGAACCCATTCTGGAGCAAATTCTCGACTATCTGGAATACCTCAAAACCCGACCTACCCGCCCTACCACTCGCTCTAAAACCGTTCCAATTTCGGATGGGGAACCCATTGTGCGCGGCTCTAAAGCCAAAGACTTACTAAAATTCGCTGGGACTTGGCAGGGCGAAGACTTCGAGGAATGTCTTCAACTTGTTTACGACACTCGCTCCCCAGGCGAATTCTGATGTATTTGCCGACAATGATTTCCAACGCCTTCAACAGGTAGAACCTTTTGCCTTAGACTCTTGGGTTTGAATGATTTTCATCCGGCTCAATCAAATAATCCTCACTGTTTGGCTCTATTGAACATTCTGGAACCACTGTGTCACTCCATCCGCGATCGCACGGGCTAATCTCTGTTGTTGCGGGTTTGTAATCCATTCAAATTTTAATCTAAAATAGGGCTTACAGATGGAGGGAGATGATACCTAATGACGACGGTTGCAACTCAGCCTAAAATTACCTGGGAGAAGCTACCCGATGATTTTCCCTTACCCGATGATCCTGTGGATAATATTGATCAGCCGACATTAGCCGCCGCACTCAGCGACAGTTTAGAACAAACCGGGCGATTGCAAGACAATACATTAGTCGCTACGAATTACGGTGTCTGCGCCCGGTTAGAGGATAAGTTTGTGGTTAAAGCTCCCGATTGGATGTATGTACCTCGGATTGAGGTATCCCTAGGAAACGTGCGTCGCAGTTATACGCCACACCTGCAAGGGGATATTCCAGGAATTGTAATTGAATTTCTTTCAGATACAGAAGGAAATGAATATTCGAGCAAGCCGACTTATCCTCCAGGGAAATGGTACTTTTATGAGCAAGTGTTGCGAGTCCCCCAGTATGGAATTTTTGAACCTCAAGAAGGTGTGCTGGAAATGTATCAGCTCAATGATGCTGGACATTATGTTTTGCAGTCGCCACAAGAGAACCGCTATTGGATAGAAGCACTCGGCTTATTTTTGGGTGTGTGGGAAGGAAGGAAGGGAAACCGTCAGGGGTATTGGTTGCGGTGGTGGGATGAATCTGGGCAACTTTTACCTTGGGGGGTAGAATTGGTTGAGCAGGAACGACAACGGGCTGAGCAGGAACGACAATGGGCTGAACAAGAACGACAACGGGCTGAACAAGAACGACAACGGGCTGAACAAGAACGACAACGGGCTGAACAAGAACAGCAACGAGTTCAAGCCTTGATCGCACAGTTACGAGCGGCTGGAATTGAGCCAGAGACGTGAGTACAGCTACAAAATTAGTAGAGACGTTCCGGTGGAACGTCTCTCCAGTAGAAAAGCCCTACCTAAAACCTAAAAGCTAGGTTCTAATCTGGACCATCGGGATCAACGCCCAAGGAGGGTTCACCCTCAAAGGATGACTCAGGGTCAAAGAATGACTTAGTACTAGACTTAGATAGTTGAGGTTCTAAGGGTTCCACAGGCATTTGCGAAACTAATTCTGGCGTTTTACCATTGGCAGCAGCAGAGTGAATACGAATATCTTGCTGGGGTATGATTGAGATCCCTTCTTTGGCAAAGCGTTCCTGAACCATGTAGAGTATCTCTTCATAAGCTGTCCAAAAGTCCTCAGTTTTCGTCCAAAAGTTAAACCCCATAATCACATAATAGTCACTACCTTTATAAGGAAAAATGGACGGCGGTGGATTGTCTAGAGTCAAGGGGTGTGACTTTCCAATCTCCAACAAAATTTCCTTGACCCAGCGCAGGTTAGTTTCCAAGGAAATATTAAGACTCAATCCACCCTTACGAATATCCTGGGTGGTCAGGTTTTCAATGGTACTGCTCCAAATCGTGTTGTTGGGAACCGTATAAATTTGAGCGCCAAAGCCTTTAAGTCTTGTATTGGCAAGGGTGATTGAATCAACGTAACACCACAAATCACCGATTTTGACTTCATCGCCAACATCGAAGGGCTTGTACGCCATAATCATCAAGCCACTTGCCAAATTTCCTAGGTTACTTTGCAGTGCGAAGGCGAGTACGAAACTCACCCCCCCAAGCAGGGCGAGGATTGGACCGAGGCTGACTTCAAGTGCAGTTAGAGCGAGTAGGAAGGCAACCAGGATACCACCGCGCTGGATCACGATAACCACGAAGTTACGTAACAGTTGGGATATATGGCTCAATCGCAAAAAAGCTTGGTTAACAATGATACCGAGGACCTGAGACGCGATCGCGACGCCGATAAAAACACCTAAAAACTTGCCCGTATTATTAACCCAGCGTAAGCCACCTTCTTCGGATGAGAACCAGTTGATCAGCCGCAGCCCTAAACCTTCGGTGTCGGTTATGTCAAGTTCAACACCACTAACGGCTTGAATATATTTACGGTAAAACTCAGGATCGCCGCCTTTTTTCTCCAATTCGTCGAGGATGACGTTAAAGCGATCAATAATTGCAGTTCGTTCCTCTTGAAGTTCGGTAACCGCAATCACCAGTTGATTTTTCTCTTCCGAATCGGCTTCGGCATTCTCTTCAAGTTTTGTGCCTGCCTCTTCAAGCTGCTGTTGTTGTTCTTGAAGTTCCCCTTGACTCTCCGCGACTTCCGGCGGTCCAGCGACTTTTTCCTCTCCGTCAACGTCTACTTCCGTGTTTTCCAGAGTGGCTGTCAGTTCATCGAGATTTGTGGAGGATTGTTCTTCAGGGGCATCCACTCCTTCAATGGCTTCCCTGGCTTGTTTGAGCGCTTCTAGGCTGGTTTCAAGTTGCTGAGTTGCTTCTTTATGTTCCGGTGAGTCAGGAATCGTACCCTCTTGGGCTTCTTTGGCATCCTCAACGTCTTTGATCGCGGCTTCTAGGGTATCAATGTTTTCCGTCGTGGCTTCATAGCCCAACGAGCCGGCTTCCATCTCCTCTCGTGCTTTCTTCGCATCCTCAACCGCTTGTTTTGCCGCCTCCAGTTCCCCTATTTCCTCGGCTTTTTCTCGGGCGCTGCTTGAGGTTTCGTCTTCTTCAATCTTCTGTTGCGTTTCGGCAGCTTCCTCGATGGCTGCTTGGGCTACTTTCAGGTTTTCTTTGGCGTCTTCTACCTTTTTCGCCGCTTCTTCATATTCTGGGGAGCCAGGAGTGGCACCGGCTTGAGCTTCCTCTGCTTCGGCAAGGTTTTTCTTGGCTTCCTCTAACGCATTGGCGGCTTCTTCCTGTTTGCCAATGGTTAAATTTTGCCGTTTGATGGCAATTTCAGCGGCGCTAATTTCTTTGGCTTTTTCTTTGAGCAGCAGTAGCCAAGCGGCTGCCTCAATTTCGAGTTCGGCTAAGGTAAAGGGCTGTACCAACAGTCTCAATTCCTCTACGGGAATCGTCGGATCTTCCGTCGTGGTTGCCGCTTGGGGATCTACCTCTTCGGGAACTTGAACTTGTTCCGTGGTGGTTTCTTCCGCTTCAGCGTCTTGGGCTCGCACCGGCGTCCACCACACCGCGACAGCACAGACAACTCCCGTCAGGACAATTGCACCCACTCGATAACGCCGTCTAGGCGGTTTATCCCTGAATATTTTTCGTTTTAATGGCAGCATTTTGTTAGTTAAAAAACCCAATTACAGCTACAACGGTCTAAAAGCTAAACTGATTAGACTTATCTTGAGCAGAGAGTTAGGAGCGATTAAATTATTTAATCTTATCAGTATATTATTTCTATTAACTCTTTGTCAATAAATCACGTTTTTTTATCCAGCGCAACCAACAATGGTACCGCTAGTGCAGCATTGGAGCCTTCTGCTCTCTGGACTCTTCTGTCTTCTTGTACTCGCTTGAAAAAGGACTTCAGGATTCATGACATCCTAATACTACGATGTTCATTTGGTATAGTAGTAATGGTCGTTGCACCCACTTGTTGCTAGAGGCATCAGCCGACATCATAATCTTCGATTGGATGTAGGTCGTTCATGATAGCTGTATTTCCTATAACCTACTTATTTATGACCACCACAAAAGAACAATTGCTCATCGCGATCGAATCCACCCCAGAACCCATTCTGGCGCAAATTCTTGACTATCTCGAATACCTCAAAACCAAACCTACCCGCTTTGCAATTCAATCTAGAACCGTTTCGATTCCGGATGGGGAACCCATTTTACGAGGTTCTAAAGCCAAAGACTTACTAAAATTTGCTGGAACTTGGCAGGGCGAAGACTTCGAGGAATGTCTTCAACTTGTCTACGATACTCGCTCCCCAGCCGAATTTTAATGTATTTGCTCGACACTAACCACTGTAGCCGCATAATCTTCGGCGAACAAACTCTTATTCAACAACCGACAATGATTTCCAACGCCTTCAACAGGTAGAACCTTTTGCCTTAGAATCTTGGGTTTAAATTATACTTTTCATCCGGATCAATCAAATAATTCCCACTGTTTGGTTCTATTGAACATTGTGGAACCACTCTGTCACCCCATCCGCGATCGCACTGGCTAATCTCTGTTGTTGCTGTGGATTAGTAATCCACTCAAATTCCTCCGGATTAATCATAAATCCAAGTTCTAATAACACCGATGGCGCGGTATGAGGGCGAGTGAGTGCTAGATTATTCCAAAACACTCCATAAGCCGGACGATCTAACTGGTTCACCAGATAATCCTGCAAAAATATCGCCAAATTATGGGCTTGGGGATGATACCAAAACATCCCAACCCCTTTAGTATTCATCGCGTCACCTGCATCAGGGAGGGCGTTGTAATGAATTGAAAGCGCGATCGCAGGTTTAATCTCATTAATCATATTCACGCGATCGCCCAACGACACCGCCTGATCCGCTTCCCTTGTCATATATACCGTTGCACCCTTTTGGCGAAGTTGATCTCGCAGTAACTTCGACACAATCAAATTCACATCTTTTTCCGGATAACCTGTGGGTCCCCTCGCCCCTAATTCCGCCCCCCCATGTCCTGGATCTAAGAGGATTTTAATTCCCGTTAGGGGTTGTAAAGCATTTTCAGGGATAACTTCTAAGTTTTGAGTGCGAACAGTTGGCGGATGACGTAACGTCAGGATGAGATTGCTTCCTTCATATCTCAGGTCATAACCCCATTGTTGGTCAGATTTCAAGTTAAAGGTATAGTTTACCTGAGTTGGTGTAATTTGTTGCCAATCTAAGCGTTTAATCAAGGGGTCATCATCCAAGCGGATCACATCAGTTTGGGCGGTTGTGTTATGCAGCGTTAGCGTAAACGTGCGATCGCCTTGCTGAACACTCACCGGTACAGGTGTGCTTAAAGGAAACACTACTTCTGTCGCCCCTGGAATCTGACGAGCGCGGATACTACGAATCATGGCTGTCGGGGGAACAGTATTGGGAACGATACGCACCTCTTCGGCTTTAATCCACGCCCCATAATCCAGACGCACCCACTCCCCTTCCCGCCCCGTAATTGTCGCCCTGACGCCTTTGGGTAAGGGAGTGAGGCGAGAATAGGTGGTACTTGGTCCGGTTCGCGCTACACCTGCATCCACGATTACCTCAGCCACCTCTAATTCAACGGGGTTGATAATTGAAATCTGTCCGGGTGCAGCTTGACTTATGGTTTTCCCATTCAAGGTTAGCTGATATTGCGGTTGTCCTAAATTTGCCGCGATTTCTGCGGTTGCACATCCCTGATAGTAACCCGTCGTCGATTGAACACCAACCTGATTTTGAGCAATTAATCCGGCTGAATTTGGCGGTAACTGGATATTCTGGAATTGAGCCATCAACGGAATGGCTTGATTTGCCAGGTTCACTGTTACCGTAGCATTCGGCGGCGCGATCGCACTAAAACATAAGAGTTCTCCAGGTAATCGGGCAATATCGACGTTTGGGGTTAGGGAATCCTTGGCAAAGGTTAACCCGGTTGGCAGGTTTGGGGTAGGGTCAACACGAGTTATATTAATCTGAATTGTCTGGTTTTGATAGCGCAAAGTAAAGCGATTTTTGCCCAATTCCAAGGGAAAACTCGGCGCAAAATGTCCAGCCGAACTACGAGGGATAACTTGACCATTGACGCGCACCTCTCCGGTTGGTGGTGCTGTACCAATTAAGAAAATTTGTGCCGCCGTGGTTTGATGATTGTCAGACGGATAAGTAAGGAAAAGAGGGTGTTCCGCCCAAGCTGGAGATGCAATAACTGATGCTAATACAGCTAATCCTAGGATAGTTTTCATTTGTCATTTGTCATTCGTCATTCGTCATTTAGACAGGGAGGGTTTAGTGACATTAGGGTGGGCAAAAAACGATAGTAGTGAAACCCGCCCCTACACCCTGCCTACTTTTTCAATCGGATAAAAGATGAGTGGGTAATCCATCAATGCTTTGGATATTTTTCGCCTGCCAATATTCATAAATGCCCTGTTCTCCCTTTTTCTCTGACCATTCAACCAGAGTTTCTCGTTCACCTTGAAATTCATATAGGGGAACACCATAGCCACAAGAGGTTTGCACGGATTCAATATCTAGAACAATAATTTGCCGTTGTCCTGGCAGCGAATTAAAGTGGGTATAAAAGGTGTCCCATTCTGGAGCAACGGGGCGAATTACCCGCCCTTGACCGTAAAGGCGTAAAATTAGAGGTTTATCGGTAAAACTGCAAAACATGATCGTTAGTCTACCATCGTCCTGCAAATGAGCCGCCGTTTCATTGCCACTACCTGTTAAATCCAGGTAAGCGACGGTTTTCGGATCAAGACAGCGCAACGTGTCCATCCCTTTGGGAGATAGATTAATCCGCCCCTGTCGAGGTGCTGTCGCCGTAAAAAAAATCTGTTGTTCTTTGATAAAGTTTTGTAAATTTGGGGGGAGTTCTGAATAAAATTTTGCCATTGTCCTCTTAATCTTCGTAATATTTATCCATGCTGCTATGAATAAATTCTACGGGAACAAGCGTACCATGGCGTTTAACCTGAATGGGTTTAACCAGTCTATTATTGATTATCAAGGACGACTTTTGCGCTTACATCTTAGACCCAATGCGAACACGATCGCACCTGTCAATAGAGAAAACGAGGGTTCTGGAACAGTAGCTGTGCGAGTCACATAAATTCCTGCCCAAGAATCTTCTTCCGCATCCCCTACCATACTAGCCGTCAGTGCCAACCAGCCGTCGCGATAGCCGTCACGCTCAATGCCAACCGAAGAAATAGTTAGACCCGTCGCTTCCGGATCTAACACCTCACCGAGCATAGAGGTATCCACTACAGTTAACAGCTCTGAATCTAGCCCCAACAGAGCATAAATCCCTTCAATTCCGGAATCTTTGCTGCCTTTAAAAGTAATTTGCGAACCATCAACCGCAACAAAAGCTGTGGAACGCCAGCGTGCCAGTTCCAAGTCACCCTCCTCATCTTCACCCTCACCAACCCCAGGTGGACGACCGGAGAAGTTCCAGAATAGAAAGTCAGAGAAACCTTCCTCACCCGTTTGGGCAATAAGCTGAGTCTCTAGCGTTTCGGTATTCGTGAGGAAAATACCTTGGTTAGCAGCGACTTCAGTGGTAAAGCCATTGGGATACAAGCTTTGGCAATAATCAACCCGCGCTTGATTGCCCTCTTCCGGACAAAATAGGGTAATCGGTTTCGTCTCGCTACCCAATGCTCCCCAAAATGCCAGATAATTTCCATCGAAGGACAATGCCTCACCCAATCGAGTGAAGGGCAAACTGCTACCTGGTGCAGTTTCACCAAGAGACACTAATGGATTAAGGGTTCTCGGCTCAAGCAACGATACTTGATAGATACCGCCCAAAGTTGGCGATTCCTCATTATCAACGCCGAGAAATACAGCATTTCCCCTCGCGGCACTCGGCGGTGCTGTTGAACCAAAGAGAATGCCCGTAGGATTGTTACCAGGGATAACGGTATTGCTATCGGCAATCAACTCAACGGAATTCGTGCCACCATTCGCCAAGACATCCCGAAAATAAACCCCCGTCTTCCCTTCTCCTGTTGCCTGATCCGTCCAATTTCCCTTAAAGACGATGGTGCTGCCATCGGTGGGTGCAGGTGCGCCAGGAAACTGGTCAAATCGCGTAGTGGGGCTACTGCTTGGAACGCTGAAGTAGTCAAATCCACTCACTTCACCAAGCTGGCTAGCTCCCGTGATCAGCTCTCCCATGGGATTGGTGTAAATTCCGGAAGTCCCCAACTGAGTCACTGTTTCCCCCGTGACCGGATCGATAACCTGCCATACTGGGTTAGATTGTCCACGGGTCGCTGTCATGCTAGAATCGATATCGATTCGCGGGAAAGACGGAAACTCCGTAAACTCGGCGCTGGTGTTGTTCGGCTCAGGTACAAGAGAACCCCGTGTTGCGATCGCTTCGATCGAACCAAGATTGAGCAGATCACGGCTAAAGATGCCAGTACTCGGTTGCCCACCTTGTCCACCTCGACTGCGAGCACGAAAGACAACAAGACCACTGCTATTGACTGAGGGTTGATTATAGCTGTTAAATAACCGATTAGTGCCAGGAATGTTATCACCGTTGTTGACGACTGTGGTGAAATGAAACGGTGAAGTGTCTGAAAAGGTAGCTGCCTGTAGGGGCGATTCATAGACTAGAAAACAAGTGGTTCCTAGAAGTGCAGCTTTGAAGAATAAAGTAGCTTTTTTCATAAACAACCTAAACAACACCCTATATTTAGGTTGAGTATACGGAAAATCGCCCTATTTTTGGTAAAGAAGCTGTAAAATTTGAGAGCTGATTTATGAAGTAGAGATGAAGAGGCTCTCCTTGTGCAGTGAGTTTAGGGCTATGTTGAGTACAGTTACTATATATATATTAGATAACGAAACATCAACTTTTGTAAAGGTATGCGGATAATTTGTTACCTTGCCAGTCGGAAGCGATCGCAAGTCGTCTAGCTTGGGAATAGGGATGAGCGTTGGGTGGGAGAGGGGCTGGGGGTTTTGGCATAGTCAGCTATAGCTCATGGTGCTTAAGGAGAAAAGAAGGACTAAAAAAGCGTCAGGCTTTCGTGGTGGACATTCCAGACGGAAGCGGATGTTCAACGTAAAGGATAAAAGCATCCCCAAAAACCAATCAGGCATAGTACAGACGAGTTGTGCATGGAAAATGGAGAAAGGATGTTCTCAGCGTGACTTGTGGCGTCTGAAATTAGGAGAAGCGAGTTTCATTGGTTTGGGTGTACAGGGTGATGGCAATTTCAATAACCGGTCAGGGGAAGATTACTCTTATCAGTGATTGAGGGCATCCTGCTCTAGCTCTCCTCGAAACAATCTTAAAAGACTGTGGCACAATTAACGGGGTGCATCTTGAAAAGTCTGGCGTACTTAAAAATTCTATGGCTAAATTTGTCTTTGTAACAGGTGGGGTTGTATCTAGCATCGGTAAGGGTATCGTTGCTGCAAGCTTAGGACGATTGCTCAAATCACGGGACTATTCGGTGTCGATTCTTAAGCTAGACCCCTATATTAACGTCGATCCGGGAACCATGAGTCCCTTTCAACATGGGGAAGTTTTTGTCACAGCAGATGGGGCGGAAACGGATTTAGACTTGGGACATTATGAGCGCTTTACAGACACGCTGATGTCCCGCCTCAATAGTGTCACCACTGGATCAATCTATCAGGCGGTTCTGAATAAAGAGCGTCGCGGCGACTATATGGGGGGAACGGTGCAGGTGATTCCCCATATTACCAATGAGATTAAGGCACGGATTCATCGGGTGGCTCAAAATACTAATCCGGATGTGGTGATTACGGAAATTGGCGGAACAGTCGGGGATATTGAATCATTACCATTTTTGGAAGCAATTCGTCAATTCCGTAAGGATGTGGGGCGCAATAATGTGCTGTATATGCACGTTACTCTCCTACCGTGGATTCCTTCTGCGGGTGAAATGAAAACCAAACCGACTCAGCATTCGGTGAAAGAATTGCGTTCTATTGGTATTCAGCCTGATATTTTAGTCTGTCGGTGCGATCGCCCTCTGCAACCGGGGATTAAAGAGAAACTCTCGGAGTTCTGCGATGTGCCTGTGGAATCCGTGATTACCTCTCCCGATGCCAATAGTATTTACGAAGTCCCCCTGATTTTAGAACAAGAAGGACTGGCAAACCAAACCCTAGATCTATTGCGAATCCCGCAACGGGAACCGGATTTAAGCCAATGGCAAACCCTGGTGGAACAAATGCATCGCCCAATCCATAAGGTAGAAATTGCCATTGTCGGCAAGTATATCCGCTTGAGTGATGCTTATCTATCCGTTGTCGAAGGATTACGCCACGCCGCGATCGCATTGGGGAGCGAATTCAACCTACGTTGGGTGAGTTCGGAGGATATTGAAACCGAGGGCGCCGAAGACTTTTTAGCCGGAGTCAACGGTATCATTGTTCCGGGAGGTTTTGGTATCCGAGGCGTAGATGGCAAAATTGCGGCGATTAAATATGCCCGTACCCATAAGATTCCCTTCCTCGGTTTATGCTTAGGAATGCAATGTTCTGTAATTGAATGGGCGCAAAATATTGCCCTGCTTGAGGATGCTCATAGTGCTGAGTTTGTACCTAATGCTCGTAATCCCGTGATTAACTTGTTACCTGAACAGCAGGATGTTGTGGACTTAGGCGGTACGATGCGCTTAGGGATGTGTCCTTGTCGGATTCTGCCGAATACCTTGGCAGCATCACTCTATGGGGAAGAGGTGATTTATGAACGTCACCGACATCGCTATGAATTTAATAATGCCTATCGCAACCTGCTTTTAGACACAGGTTACATGATTAGCGGGACATCTCCCGATGGTCGCTTAGTGGAAATCATTGAATACCCCGATCATCCCTTCTTCCTAGCCACTCAGTTTCACCCAGAGTTTAGCTCTCGACCGAGTGCCCCCCACCCCTTGTTTAAAGGATTTGTACAAGCTGCCATAGAACAATGCCAGGGTGAGGTTTCAAGTCCCCCAACTGATGCTCCCATTATCGAGCAATCCCCAGTGCAGGTATCGTGACCTAGAGGTTTGAATTTTGAGTTATGAGGCGAGCCAAAATTATCTACAACTCATAACTCAAAGCTCGCAATGGCTTGAGGAGGTTTTGTGGCGTACTGGATAAAAATTGATTACGAACGCAGCAATTATGTGATTGATCTCGATCGCATCAGTGCGTTTGCCTGCGCTCCCAACGGCAAAATTATTTTCTGGTTGCCGAATAGTGCCCACCAGATTATCATTAATCAACACAGTGACCCCGAGGGGTATCATCAAGTTTTGGAGTATATTAAACAAGTCTCAGCTCATTCCCTAGCCGGATCTTGGATTCAAGTTAGATATGAACGCAGTGACTATGTAATTGATCTCAACCGCATCAGTAGCTTTTCTCATGCGGCGAGTGGCAAGTTAACTTTTTGGTTACCTGATAGTTCAATCCCCATTATTATTAATGAGCAAACTGATCCAGATAGTTATCAAAAGATTCTTGATTATATTAAACGTAAAACGGGTTATATTGTGTAAAATTAGGTGCAAGAGCTAGGTAAATTCTCTCTTTTGACTAACACCAAATCCTATTTAGATAGACAAAAAAATCTAACTAGGTTGGTGCAAATAAACTCAACTATATTCCTTGCCTTGGCAAAAAAAAACAAATAATCAAGTTGCCCAAGAAAGGTTAATGAAGTACAGGTACACAGTCAAAGTACATGATAAGGATAAGAGGGAAAACAATGTACCTCACAAACTTGAAACGCGCTGTATCTGTTGCCGTAGATAAATTGAAACCAGAACTATGGCTATTGTTCATTGCTTTTGTCATTCCCTCTCTGCTGCTCTATTCAGGTTTTTTACCCAGGCAGTTCTTATTTCTTACCCTAGGCGGCTTTCCAACAGTCGTCATGATGATTTATGTGTCTATCAACAGAGTGGCTCCACATAAACTAGGGCTTTCGCTAGAGCTTTCATCAGTACGCGAGATACTGCCTTCTACTCTGTTCCTGCTTCTGTTAGGTTGGATCTTTTTAGCTTTACTCCCTTGGTTTTTAGGTTCTCCCCGTTCTCTGTATCTAGAGTTCGGTTACTATGGCTGGTATTTTGGCATGTCGGTATTTCAAGAGCTGGTATGGAGAGGATTCGCTTTCCTGATTCTAGAAAAAATAATTGGCTCTCGTGAGAGAGCTGTGATACTTTGCTCTGCAAGTCTTTTTGCTTTCTCACACATTTACTTTCGTAGTGTTCTAATTGTTGCTGGCACCTGGCTGTTGGGCTGGCTATGGGGAAAAAATTACTGGAAGTTCAGAAGTATTTCTGGTCCTGTAGTTGCCCACTATCTTGTGGGGTTTCCTTTTATTCTCTTAAACTACATGGGAGGTAATCAAACTTGGAGTCTATTCTGACACTTGTGTTACGATCTTTGCACTTTGAGGTGGTGAAGATGTCAATACAAGTGTTCTGGGTTATGTCCCAAAATTAGCAATACAAAGAAAGGCAGTCTGAATATCCATCTGTCAAACTTTTGGAGGATAATTTTTGGGAGTAGTTGACTATTCGCCAAGGAGAGGTGAGCGGGTTTTGTTAACACTTCACCGCATCGGAAGAGGCAGTTGAGTATTTTATCTATAGTTCATCATTTCTCATTTGTAAGGCTAATTTAGCTGCTCCTACTATTCCCGCTTGATTCCCTAGGGTAGCCGTAAGTAACTGTAAACCGGCACGAGAACTCGGTAACACTCGACGTTCAATTTCTGCCCATGCTGCTGGTAAGAAAAATTTGGCACTGGCGCTGACTCCACCACCAATAACAATCGCTTCTGGAGTGAGGACATAAATCAAACTCGCCAATCCTGCGCCTAAATCCCGTCCGTAATGGTTCCAAAAGTCTAACGCCTCTAGATTGCCTCCGTTTGCCAAACGACCCAGTTCAGCCGGGTCTTTTCCAATACGGCGACGAATTGCACCAATGGATAAATATTGTTCCAAAGATCCTTGATTGCCACTATTACAAGCAGGACCGTCTGGATTGAATGTGATTAACCCCAACTCCCCGGCTGCGCCTTGGGAACCTACAAAGAGTTTCCCATCTAAAATAATTGCCCCACCAACACCAGTACCCAATGTGAGCATAATCAGATGGCGAAATGGTCGTCCTGCACCTAACCAAGCTTCACCTAAACCCGCACAATTGGCATCATTGGCGATAATCGTCGGGCAACCTGTTTTGGCTTCTAACCAATCGGCTAGGGGAATATCAAGCCAATTGTTGAGATTAATCGCCACTCTAGCAATCCGTCCAGCGGCATCCGCAGGTCCTGGAGTACCCACACCAATGGCAATAACGCTATGGTTAGGATTGAGTTGTGCGATCGCGTCTGCCATCACCTCAACCACAGCTTTTGGGGTTGAGGGTTGAGGTGTCGCCACGGTTAAGGATTGGATGCAAGTGCCATCTTTCTGGAAGCGCCCCAGCTTAATCGCGGTTCCGCCTAAGTCAATACCAATTACGTCATTTGTCATTTGTCAGGGAATAGGGAACAGGGAAAAGTCTAAATTTTAAACCACCTTAATCGGCAATATTCAATGAATTCCAAAACTCTTGGAAATCTTGTTCGGCGCGGCGATAATTGGCTTCTTTATGACTTAAAACAGCTTGGGAAATTTCACCATATTGGTATTGTTCTTGGGCAAGTTCAAATTCGAGTTTAGCAATTTGATACGCTTGTTTTTTAAGCGTACCTTCTACAGAATCCACCCAGTTGGGAAAGCCCAGGTGCTGCGTTTCCCAGTCGGTATGACCAATTTCCGCAATTTTGCGATCGCCTAAAATGGGTTGGCTGGTTTCGGTTAACTGCTGAAAGCTGGATAGGGCGTTCTTAATTTGTTGAATTCGTTCTAGGGAATTTGAGAGAGAAAAGCGTTCGTTGAGGGTATCGTCAACGGGTTCATCGGGATGAATCGGAGAGAGGGATGGACTATCTTGAGATACATTTCCTTGTTTAGGCAGTTGGGCGACTGAACTGGTCCACCAAAATCCTACACTAGCAACGGGAATGAGTAATAACCCGCCAATGGCGGCGAAACGTATAGACTGGTTTTGGATAGATTTCATACAAATCGGCTGGTAGAATACCTAGCTTTGAAAAGTTATGTCTTGATTATTCGACGAGAGTAAGATGACTTCCGGTTCCTTTGGAATTGGGGAACAGGTAATTGGGGGTTGGGGATTGGGCGAAGCATTCGCGTTGAAATGTTGGCAGAAAACCGATAGATTTGGGCGCGAATGCTTCGCCCCTACGAATGTACCCCTGCACCCCTGCACCCTTATCTTCCCTCTTGCCAACGGGGGTTGATAATCTCCGTTAACCCTTCTCCTAATAACGATAAGCCAACAACCATGGATGTCATCGCTAAACCGGGGAATAAAGCTGTCCACCAAATGCCTGTGGGTAACGCATCTAGCGCTTGACGCAAATCATGTCCCCATTCTGGAGTTTCTTCCGGTAGTCCCAGTCCCAAGAATCCCAGTCCACCTAAGATTAAAATAGCGTCGGCGGCGTTGAGGGTAAATAAAACCGGGACGCTTTGAATTACATTGAGAAATAGGTAACGGGAGAGAACCCGCCTAGGGGAAGCACCCATGGCTTGCGCGGCTTCGATAAATAATTCAGTTTTGACGCTGGCGGTATGGTTACGGACAACGCGATAATATTGAGGAACGTAAGAAATACTCAGTGCGATCGCGGCATTGAAAACGCCTCGCCCCACGACAAAGGCTAGGGTAATGGATAGCAGCAATCCGGGCAAGGTATAGATCGTATCCATCAAAAATAGCAACACCCGATCTAATCTGCCGCCTAGATATCCACTAACTAACCCCAAAGGAACACCAATAATTAAACTCAAGCTAGTTGCCAGAATCACCACCTTTAACGCCGCTTGGGAACCAAATACGGTACGGGAGAAGACATCATAACCTTGGCGTGTAGTACCGAACCAATGTTCGCTACCAGGGGGTTCGTGGATGGGGTTGATCAGGGATGCGGTGGGATCTTGTAGCCATCCCCATGCTTGAAAGGCAGGAGCGAAAATAGCGATGAGGATAAAAACAGAGGTAATCACCACTCCCACCGCCATGAGTTTCATTGACAGGCTGGCATATTGGCTAAAACGTAAAAGATGAGGCAATCGCAGTCGCGTCAGGGTCATTGGTAAGGTTTCCTCGCCAAAAAATCTAATAAAATTGTCTGGTGAGGTTGCCCCAGGGGACGCACCTGACCCGCTATTTCCGAATAAGCCTGACCTGTCTTAATGTCTTCGGGCGTCAATAAACCCAGATCCCAGCCTTCTTGTAATACCAATTGATTCAATTCCACCGTTAAAGGGGCATGGAATATATGACGAATAACGTGGGAATCATTATAGCAATCAAACTTTGCCAATTGGGGAGGAGTATAGGAAATTTCTTCGAGTAATTCTCGCCGCATTGCCACCTCTGGAGTTTCTCCTGGCTCAATATGACCGCCAAAAAATCCCCAGCACCCCGGATAAAGAATGCCAGGGATGTCGTTCCTAAGCTGCATGAGAAACCGTCCCGAACGGTAGAGAATCGCGATCGCGACTTCAATAGATTGACTCTTCATTCTTACCAATAACAAATGACGAATGACAAAATTATTCAGCCTTCCGTTCAAGCTGTTCTGTTTCCTGAAGGTAAACTTCACCCATTTCTTGCCCACCAATGGGAATACTTTGGAATTGTAGCTGTCCCCCAATTACAACCTGATCACCCACATTGGGAAGTTCTTGATTGCTCACGACCCAAATTTTACCCGTGGTATCCTGAAGTTGATAAGCCCCGGAGTTTAAAAAAGGGGCTTGGGCGATGACTTGACCTTGAAGATAAAGCACCGTATTGGCATTCTGAGCAGATTGGATCTCACCAATCGCTGTGAGATCTACGGTATGAGCGTTACCCATACCATTCGGAGTACCCAGCAGGGGGACATTGCTACAACTCACCAGTCCTCCCCCAAACAGTAAAACGCACATTGGCAGGAGATAAAACATAGTTGACCTTTGGCGGATTGGAATTGACGAGCAAAGACGTGAGCGATGGTCGTTTTGAGCAGACATTGCCGTAACTGTTCCCCACGCTAAACGGTTTACATCCCGGTTATAGCTTAGATAGTTGAGAATTGAATACTGAGCAGTGGCACCACTGCCCGTACAATAATCAAAGTCCTTAGATGTCTGTTAACCTGCCCGTCAACTACCCCGCCTATAGTCTAGCTATAGACGAAGCTTGAAAAAGTTTATGTTGACCAGCCTAGGTTCTCACAGAACTACGTTATGTCCAAGTGTTAAAGTTCCTACCAGGGAATGCGTAGCTAGTTCCCTGCTCTAGAACCCCACCATTAAACAGGTCATAGGGAAAAGCCAGTGTGGTGGAGAAAGTACCGAGACATAACTTTGGCGAAGCTAACGTTACTCCGTGCGGGGAAGACGCCCAAAAACCATTGGGCAATTGGGTAGAAACTGCACCTCTTTCTACCCACCACTTTTGAATCAGTTCACTTACTTAGGAGGCGTGGCTTTCGTCTTCGTCCATGCTTATTGGTATGGCAGAGAGAGGTATCCAGCCGCGAAATATTATTCAACAACCCTAACCTAGCTATCGCTGCTCTGTTAGGGATTGCTAGAGACAAATCTGGCAACGTAAGCGTTGAATATCCGCATCGAGTCTAAACCTGGTACAGACTTCCGGATACTTCCCTAGTCCGGATCACTCTAAGACTTTTTGTCAAGTCGCCGTAGAGACGCCCAGCCGGGGCGTCTGTACAGGACATCTTGGTTTAGATGCGGGAAGGGACTAAACACTTTCACTCGTGAGGTTTATCACCATGTTACGAGTACCAGTTTTATCAAAGTCGGGTAAGCCTTTAATGCCCACCAAGCCTAGCCGCACTAGACGTTGGCTAAAGGAGGGTAAAGCCAAGGTGGTACATAACGACTTAGAATGCTTTGCCATTCAGTTAACCTTTGACGCACAAGAGAATGTTCAACCTATAGCCGTGGGTATAGATCCTGGCAAGCATTATTCCGGAATCGGGGTTCAGTCGGGTTCCTTTACCCTTTGGATGGGGCATTTAGTCTTACCGTTTAAGACAGTTAAAGAACGGATGGAGTTGCGGCGCGTCATGCGTCGAGCTAGACGCGGTAGACGGATTAACCGGAAGCTACCTTACTCTGAACGATGCCACCGCCAAAAAAGGTTTGATAACCGCAAACAAAAAAAGCTACCCCCCTCTATTCGAGCCAACAAGCAGCTAGAGTTACGGGTACTCAAGGAGTTGTTTAAGCTGTTCCCCATTAGTGCCATTCACGATGAGTTAGTCATGGCTGATGTGGACAGAACCAGTGGTCGCAAGTCGGCTCGGTCTGGCGTTGGGTTCTCTCCAGTCATGATAGGACAAAGGCAAATGCTGACTTGGCTGTCTGAACTAGCCCCCGTCACGACTCACCAAGGATGGCAAAGGGATGGTCATGGAACTAGCCAGCTTAGACAGTGGCTAGGGTTAGCTAAGGATAAGAAAAACAAGGCTAATCAGACACCAGTAACCCATGCTGTTGATGGTGTTACCTTGGCGGCGTTTGAGTTCATCCGATGGCAGGAATGGCACTCAGACAATGCCAAGCATGGCGGATGGTGTGGCAATGTTCAGATCACACCTGCACCCTTTGCAATAGTCCGCAGACCGCCAATCAGCCGTAGACAGTTACACCTGTGTGTTCCGTCCAGGGGAGGCAAACGGCGCAAGTATGGCGGCACAGTTACCCGCCATGGGTTCAGAAAGGGCGATAAGGTTATAGCCAAAAAAGCCGGAAAAACTTACATCGGTTGGTGTTCTGGAGACACCAAAAAGCAGGTTTCAGTTAGCGATGTTAACTGGAAACGACTAGGACAATTTAGTGCTAAAAAAGTCCAGTTGTTGCAGCGAAGCACGGGGTTAATCGTCGTGCCTACAACTGGATTGTCAAACCTCGCCGCGTCGAGCGGTTCGGTTTGACCTCTATCCCTCTCCGGCTTGCTTCGCTGAAGCCGGAGTCTCACGAGGTAAAGCGATGAAATCTGTTTACCCTCAGTTACTGGATGGCAAAGCCCTGGCTCAACGTATTCAAGATCAGCTCAAAGCGGAAGTAGAACGGCTCAAATCAACCTATGGACGCCCACCTGGATTAGCGGTGCTAATGGTCGGCGATGACCAGGCTAGCGCTACCTACGTGCGGAATAAGGAACGCGCCTGTGCCAAAGTGGGAATTGCCTCCTTTGGGCAACATTTTCCGGCTGATGTCTCTCAAGCCGAGGTCGAGCAAGCCATTCACCGTCTCAATCAAGACCCAAACGTCGATGGTATCCTCCTGCAACTTCCTTTACCCGAAAATCTAAATAGCGTCTATTTACTGCATCAAATTAATCCTGATAAAGATGTCGATGGACTGCATCCCCTAAATCTAGGGCGTCTGCTGCGAGGTGAAACTGGACTGCGAAGCTGCACCCCAGCGGGAGTGATGCGCCTGTTGCGGGAGTACCAGATTGATGTGAAAGGGAAAAATGCTGTTGTCGTGGGGCGAAGTATTTTGGTCGGTAAACCCATCGCACTCATGTTACTCGAAGCGGATGCTACAGTAACCATCGCCCATTCGCGCACGCAAAATTTGGCTGAACTGACCCGTCAGGCGGATATCTTGATTGCTGCAGTCGGACGCCCTAATCTAATTACGGCGGATCAGGTTAAACCAAATGCCATTGTGATTGATGTGGGTATCAATCGCGTCACCGATACTCAGGGAAAATCCCGGTTGGTGGGTGATGTGGATTTTGATGCCATTCGGGATATGACCCAATTTATCACCCCGGTTCCTGGTGGCGTTGGACCGATGACGGTGACGATGTTATTGCAAAATACTGTTTTCAGTTATACCAGGGCTAACTCATAACGCCCCTAGGCTCGTAGAATTGTTAAGACAGTGAAAAGACGATTTAAGGAATGATGGCATGGTAGCAACAGATGGGCGACCTGCCCCCAATGGGGAACCCCCAGCCTTTGATTTATCAACCTATCTCAAAGAGCGGAAAGCTCTAGTTGAGGTTGCTTTAGACCGTTCTTTACCCCTAGGTTATCCGGAAAAGATTTATGAGGCAATGCGCTATTCCCTCTTAGCTGGGGGGAAACGACTACGTCCGATTCTTTGTCTGGCAACTTGTGAACTGATGGGTGGCACGATTGAAATGGCAATGCCAACCGCCTGCGCCCTGGAAATGCTCCACACGATGTCGTTAATCCATGATGATTTGCCCGCTATGGATAACGACGACTACCGTCGGGGTAAACTCACCAACCATAAGGTTTACGGTGAGGATATGGCGATTTTGGCTGGTGATGGTTTGCTGGCGTATGCCTTTGAATATGTTGCCGCTCAAACTCAGGGAGTTCCAGCCAAGCAGGTGTTGCAGGTAATTGCTCGTCTAGGTCAAACCGTAGGTGCGGCTGGATTGGTTGGGGGTCAAGTGGTTGACTTGGAATCCGAGGGAAAATCGGATATTCAAGAGGAAACCCTTCATTACATTCATACCCATAAAACCGGAGCGTTGCTGGAAAGCTGCGTCGTCTGTGGCGGAATTTTGGCGGGTGCAACCGATGCGGATATAGAACGCCTGTCTCGCTATGCTCAAAATATTGGTTTAGCGTTTCAAATTATTGATGATATCCTGGACATCACCGCAACTCAGGAGGAATTAGGCAAAACTGCTGGGAAAGACCTGCAAGCGCAGAAAGCAACCTATCCTAGCCTCTGGGGACTAGAGGCTTCTAAAGCTAAAGCTCAAGAGTTGATTGAAGAGGCTATTGCCCAACTTGAACCATTTGGTGAGCGTTCTCAACCCTTAATTGCTCTGGCTGATTTTATTACCGCACGAACTTATTAGTTTTTTGTCGGGGAATAAGGAATAAGGGAACAGGGAACAGGGAACAGGGAACAGGGAACAGGGAACAGGGAATTCAAGAGCAACTCCTTGTAATTTGTGACTGCTTAAACATCCGTTGATCAACAACCCATTTTAACTGAAACACGATGCAGGATTTTAGCAATATCCTAAACAACCAGGTACTACTGGTTGCGCTGATTGCTTGTTTAGTGGCTCAACTCCTGAAGCTACTGGTCGAGTTAACAAAAGATCGGAAATTTAATCTCCGCACTCTAGTGACGACTGGGGGGATGCCTAGCGCTCATTCAGCCCTAGTTACCGCCCTAGCTGCGGGTGTGGGACAAACAATAGGATGGGCATCTCCTGATTTTGCGATCGCGACGATTTTTGCAATCATTGTTATGTACGATGCCGCAGGGGTTCGACAAGCCGCAGGTAAGCAAGCTCGTATCCTTAATCAAATTATTGATGAGTTATTTCAAGAAGGCAAACAGTTTAATGAGGATCGCCTCAAGGAATTGCTGGGGCATACCCCGTTTCAAGTGATTGTGGGTTCAATCTTAGGTGTACTTATTTCTTGGTTAGCTGCCCCAGCTTATTGTTTTTAGGGGTGGGGTTTGACGAGAAACCTCGTTTATGATACAGAGGCTAAGGACGCGATCGGGTCAGGAATTGTATCCGATGGGGCTTGAAATTCTCCGGTTTTGACGAATTCTAAGCGCAGCTTTAACCAGGTAATAAATTTAGGGTTGGTTGAAATAATAGCGGCAGTAAGTTGAGGACATTCTTGTTTGACTTGCGCCATTTCTGGAGCCTCTAAAAATGCGGGTTGTTTGACCAGCCAAAAGTCAATCTCTTTTCCTTTATCTTGGTAGTCTTTTGTTCGTTCTCTAAGAACTTCTTCAAAGGGTTCTTCTTCAAGTAAGAAGCGTTGACTGGCGACTAGATAGTAATAGGTTTGCATGGTTTTAACTGGGTGATTGGGAACGTTTTGATTGTGTAGGGGTGGGTTTCACGACTATCATCTCTTTTTGACCCAGATGTAACTCGCGCCCGCCCCGATCAATTGATAGAGGTTTGACCCTTCACTTCGCTAGTTGGGCATGGTTTTAACCTCATCTTTTCTCAGCATGGCTTGTTTCATTTCCCGAACGGCTCGTTCTAATCCAACGAGTGAGGCTCGTGCGATAATGCTATGACCAATATTAAGTTCTTCCATCCCTTCTAAACGGGCTACAGGGTAGACATTCCAATAGGTTAAACCATGACCTGCATTCACACGCAACCCAGCCGCGATCGCATCTTGGCATCCTTTGGCTAACAGATCCAGTTGGGTTTGGCGACTGGCTTCGTCTTTGGCTTCTGCATACGATCCCGTATGCAGTTCGATAAACTTGGCGTTGATGTCTGCCGAGGCTTCGATCTGGGCAGGATCAGCATCGATAAATAGACTAACGGGAATTCCTGCCTCTTGCAACTGAGCCACTACTTCACCGAGACGGGATTTTTGACCCGCAATATCTAATCCTCCCTCAGTGGTGACTTCCTCCCGCCGTTCTGGAACTAGGGTAATATAGTCTGGTTTAATATCGAGTGCGATCGCGACCATTTCCTCTGTCGGTGCCATTTCCATATTTAAGTGAGTTCGCACCGTCTGACGCAAGAGTCGGATATCCCGATCTTGGATATGGCGTCGATCTTCCCGCAGGTGTGCCGTAATCCCATCAGCACCCGCTAATTCGGCTAACACCGCCGCCGCCACCGGATCGGGTTCTACTGTGCGCCGTGCTTGTCGAATGGTGGCGATGTGATCAATGTTGACGCCAAGGGTTAGCACTTACGTTTTTTCTCCTGAAACCGTTTTATCTACAGCCCTTTATTGTATCCGAAAGTATCATAGAACTATCAAAACGATGCCCGTCCTAGTCTACTTATGCCTTCGCCGTTTCCAGGGATGAACCCCTATCTAGAGAATCCCGAATTTTGGTCGGAAGTCCATCACTGGCTGATCAGTATCCTGGCTGAGACATTGAATCCTCAACTGCTTCCCAAATATCGAGTTGCGATCGAGAAACGGGTTTACCAGATGAATGGAGATGATGCGCTGTTGGTGGGTATTCCTGATGTGACAGTAGAACGCTCTCATACTACAATCAACCCAAACCAATCGGGAGCATCCCATTTTGGAAAAGAGAGAAAAGTTATTCGCGAGCTATAATCGCGAATAATCACTTAACCTAAATATTTAGATATCTTCTTGCTCAGAGTCAAAAGAAATATCTAGTGGCTCTCCCGTACTTGTGGTGGAAAACCCTATATTAGTGATAGCTTCCCTAAAAAGATTGTTTTGAAAGCCTTGCCCCAGAAAGTTTCCAAGAATAATCAGGTTTGCTTATCACCATAAGTACGGAAGACCCGTATACTCTAGCAATCCTCTTTGAGTTGTGACAGGTGAAAAACTTGAAACTCAAGTATAGCAAGGCTCACAGTTTTAGAAATTGCCACAACCTATTTAGGATTGCTATCTTATCTGTTGTAAGTCTTCGTGATCGCTCTTCACTGGTAATAGGCACGAGAGTGGCTGGAATCCCCGATCAATCAAGGTGGAGAGCGATTCATCCTCTTCCCCATCTCCAATTCGGTCACACAACGAGAGCCAACATCATCATTTTAATTCGCTAGTGACACTCGCGAATTAAATATTTAACCTTCCCGCCTATTTGCCAAAATGGGATGCTCCCTAAAGCGGCGGCTATTCGGTAAAGGGTGGTATATCCGGTAGGGGCGACGGATTGGAAATAATCGGCGATTAAATCATGGGGAAATAATTCACTATCAATGAACCGTTGCATCCAAAAAACATGCTGGCGGGCATCGTCTTGCACGATATAGGCATGACTAAAGGCTTCAAAAAAATCCTTTTTTTAACATTGTACTTACTTCCTTGGCGTATTTTTTTGTTAAAATTAATTTATTTTACTTTGTGTTTGAGGTTTTAATTTATCCTGTCTTTAGCTTACTTGATAAAAATTACTGTAGGCTTCATAGCCTCCCTTTTTGGGATGCCTAAATTTTCTTGTATAGATATAAAATCTTCGGTAAAATACGCTCCTATGATAATTAACTTATCCATTTTTACTTCGCTTTTAGACTATATATGCTACGGTGGGTTTCTTTTTTATTCCACTGACTTTATGCCTTTAAATAAATCAACAAAATCAACAATAAAATTTTCTATTCTACCCCTTGGCTCATAAATTTCTTTTAAGTATTTACTGGTATAGGTAAACTCGTTCCTTTGGGGAAAATATGAACTATATATATTATTAGGAATAACCAATTCAACTTTATTATTAAAATTATTTATCATGACATTCTGTACGAGTTCAGCCAAGCCTCTAATACTAATAGTATTCACCCCGTAAATATGTAATAAAGGTATTTTTTCTATTAAAACATACGAATTTTCTATAACTCTACAAATATCATTAACTGACACAAAGTTCCTTTTTTGTAATCCTGGTGTTTTCAGCACTATTTTATGCGTTTCGATAGCTTCTCGGCAAAACGCTAGGGGAACTAGAGTCCATCTGCCAAATTTATCGAGATCGACAGGAATCCCAAAGAAATTACTCGGTCGAATAACCATTCCCTTGATTTTTCCTTCACGAGTATACATTTGAACATATTGCTCAGCTTGCAAATGGCTGAGTCCATAATCATTAACGGGCAAAGGTTCTGTTGATTCGTTTATCTCACCTTTGGGATGCCCAAATACATGAAATGTAGAGAGATAAATAAAATGTTCAATATTATTTTTTACACAAAAGTCTAAAGCCGCTTTAGTACCTACAACATTTTGATAAATGCTGCGATAGGGTTGTTCTCTACACGTCACTTCATGAGCTGCAGCCGCATGAATAAACAGATCCACATGGCTGTCTATCGTTAATTTAGCAAATTGTTCTGGCGAGTCGAGATCACACCAAATGTCTGCATTATCTTGGCGACAGGCTTTTAGAACTTGCCATCCCTTATCTTCAAAATATTGACAAGCAATTGAGCCAAAATAGCCATTTGCTCCCGAAATAATTAGGCGGATCATACGATTTACTTAATTCTTATAAATAAAGGGACTTTGGAAATTGGAAAAAGACTTGAAACTTTTATCCCTTTCTGAAACAATTGGATCTAGAGCTTGCCAGGATATACCCACTGAATCCCAGTGAATCCCTGTATCATATTTAGCCGCATAAACGGTAGAAACTTTATAAAGCATAATAGCGGTTTCACTCAGAACATAAAAGCCATGGGCTAAACCCGGAGGAATGTACATAATATTGGCTTTCTCCGCACTCAAATCAAAGGTTTCAAACTTACCATAAGTAGGTGAACCAACCCGTAAATCAACAACCGCATCCATAACTTGACCTTGAACACAGTAAACCATTTTAGTGTGTTCGTGTGGAGGGAGTTGAAAATGTAGCCCTCTCAATGCATTTTGGTAAGAAATGGAATAATATTCCTCTGTAAATGTTGTCTCCAGTTGATGCTGTTTAAACACCTCTTGATGAAACGTTTTAACGAAGCAGCCACGAATATCTTTTAATATCATTGGCGTGATTTCGTAACAGTTAGGAATCGTTGTTTTACGAATTTCCATGCTTCTGAATAGGGTTGATTTTTAGGTTTCCCGATGATTGGCTAGAATCTATTCTGCTGGCTAAGTTCCACTCTTATTCAACCCTCTCCTGATTTAGCCCGACAAAATTCTCGAATCGTTGCTGCTACATAGGTTAACATCTCTTCGGTCAACCCTGGAAACACCCCAACCCAGAATACTCCCTGCATTACCCGATCTGCATTAGAAAGATCTCCAATAACGCGGTAATTTAATCCCTGGTACAAGGGTTGTCGCACCAAATTGCCGCCAAACAACAAGCGAGTACCAATGCGTTTCTCTTCTAAGTATCGCACTAAATCATTCCGGATAAACGGTGCATCCTCTTTGACATAAATCGGAAAACCAAACCAACTCGGTTCCGAATTCGGTGTCGCTTCCGGTAAGACTAAAACATCCTGTAAAGCCTGTAATTGCTGATGCAGAAACTCAAAATTTTGTCGCCGCTTTGCCACAAAATCGGGTAACTTATCTAACTGAGCCACGCCGACAGCCGCTTGCATATCGGTCATCTTAAGATTGTAGCCGACATGAGAATAACTATACTTGTGATCATAGCCAAACGGTAAGTCCCCCAATTGCCAGCCAAATCGCTTCCCACAAGTATTATCTACCCCAGGAGCGCACCAGCAATCCCGCCCCCAGTCGCGAAACGATTCGACAATTTTCTTTAAACGAGTATCGTTTGTTAATATGGCTCCTCCTTCCCCCATCGTCATATGATGAGCCGGATAGAAACTTACCGTTGCTAAATGTCCAAATGTCCCTGTTTTTTGACCCGCGTAGAGACTTCCCACCGCATCACAGTTATCCTCAACTACCCAGAGATCATGCTTTTGAGCAAACCCCATCACGGCTTCTAGGTTGAAGGGATTGCCTAAGGTGTGAGCAACCATAATCGCTCGGGTTTTATCAGACAAAGCCGCTTCTAACTGATCAATGTCAATCTCGTAGCTGGGTAACTTGACATCCACAAAGACTGGCACTAACTGATTTTGGAAAATGGGATTCACTGTGGTGGGGAAGCCAGCGGCTACGGTAATGACTTCATCCCCAGGTTTGAGTCGCTTCTCGCCTAATTTGGGTGAGGTTAGGGCGGTGAGTGCCAATAAATTCGCTGATGAGCCAGAATTGACTAACAAGCAGTGTTTGATTCCCATCCACGCGGCAAATCGCTCCTCAAATTCTGCCGCATACCTGCCTGTGGTTAACCAAAAGTCTAAAGAGGCATCGACTAGCTTGATTAATTCGTCTTGATCAAATACTTTACCAGATACAGGAATGTAGGTTTGACCCGGCACGAATGAGCGAGGTGCGAATTTGAACTGGTAGTAGTTTTGAACAGCCTCAAAAACTTGCGATCGCAGGTTTTGCTCTTGTTCATGATTATTAGATGATCTAGAGTTGGAAACGGATTGAGTCATAACCAATTTACTCGAAATTTAAGTATTATGTACAATTTACGTGACATTGTCGTATTTATGTTTTTTCTCTAATTCAAGCATTTGTTCTACAACCTCTGATACATTAACTCTGAAATCCAATCTATGTGTCGTCGCTTTCTGCGTCGCTACATGAGACTTTTCCTCTAGTCCATTGCAGTATCCATAGGTGTGATTTAGAGATTTGGCTAAATAGTAGTAATAAGTATGAACATACTCATTTGGGAATATCTCTAATACTTTAATTTTACGAGAAAAAATTATGTTAGTTAGTCCTGCTCCTAATACTCCAATGACATAGTCAGCATCAAAAAATAGCTCTATTTCGGCTTCTATTGACATATCTTCAAGGAAGTATTTTTTAAATCCATGAGGTTTTAATGCTTCAAAAAGTTCGTCTTCATTTATCATTTTTCTCCATTTTGCCTTTTCTCTAGAAATAAAAATTCGGTTAGCTTTTTTACTTGCTCGTTTTGGTAGTACTTTGTCTTGAAAAAATTGAATATATTTTGAAGGTAAATAACCACATTTTTGATACGATCGAGACATTACAGTAGGGAAAATTAACTGCTCAATAGAGTAAAGTCTGTTACAGTTCTCCATAACTGTTATTTTGATGTTTTTCGGAGCCAACTTGTCGATAAAAAAACGCTCTATAGTAGTGGGTTCACTCGAAAACAATAGCTTAATTTCATCAATATGCTGATACTCGGGTTGATTAAGCAAATAGAGTCTCGGAATTGCATCCACCAATGTATGATAATGATTGTTGTGATGATTTGATCGCCTTATTATGCTACAAATACCTGATACTTTTTGGGTTCTAGTAACAAAACTAAAAAGCTTTGTAGCTTCCACGTTTACTTTTTTTATTAAATCATATATCTGATGAATTGATATAACGTATATATTAGGACTAGTTTCTTTTATCATTTTTCTTGACTCTGTAAATATCAAGTTATATTTGGGATAGTAAATAACTTTGCTTAGATGAGCTGAATAGATAGTTGGAATAGAATAATAGTCTGAGTGTATACCCTCAATCAAGTTGACAAGATTCATTTTTTTGACTTCTGGAGTTGCCACAATTTCTGGCTTAATCGGATATAATTTTTCAGCATTAGGGAATAGCTCTTCTAGCGAATATGATGGTAAGATGTATTTATCAATTATGTATCGGATTTTTGTGGAAGCTTTTGTAAACATGATGTTTCTCTCTTGGTTTGATTGAATATGAAATCTGTCCTAATACGTTGCACTGAGGTCACGGCTTTGAATAAAACAATTTTCCATCTTCTCGTCCTAAATACTCCTTAGCAACCTTTTGATTTGATTCTTCACATTCCTTCATAATACTGACTCTATCTTTCGTTGATATTAGTTCTTCACTAATTAAAAAATCGGGAATAAAACGTGACATGTATATGGCTAATTTTATCCGTAAGTTTATGCCTCTTCTCAAAAAACCATATCTTTCATACAAGTACCAATATTTCTTACTTTTTTGTAACAATTTTATTAATCGTCTTATTTGACTGGTTTCTTCTATTAAATCAATTAATTTTATGACCTTCCCAGAATAAGAAGTATTTTTGCTCATAGAACTACTGAAGTTGAAGTTGCTTTCATTAGGGTTTATATGATTTAAATGAATGTTTTCCAAAAAATCCTCAAACAGACTACTATTTTTCATCTGTTCTTTTTCAAAAGGTCTAACAATGACATTCTGGATACCAAATGACTTTTTCCAGGGTTCAAGAAGTTTGTAATAATTAATTCTCTTTGTCCATTCCAAAATAAAATTTCTCAGGTTTTTTTTATCGAGAGCCATATTTTTTATATGTTCACAGTAAAATGATCTGATAAATTCATCTTGTCTCCTTACATAAATAATAACTTTAGTATCATACTCCTCTAGCATTGTTTTTGTTAGAGCAATCAGATCAGGATTATAAAATTCTTGCCTGCCAGTAAAAGCTTCCGAATAAATTATAATGTTTGCAGCTTTAATCGTCTTTATTTCTATTTTTAAATCTTTCAAGCTACCTTCCCAGACATCTTGATTAGCCCACGGAGCTTTAGAGTCATAAATTTTAAGCAATGCCTTGGCTAAACCATGATGATAATTTGTACAAATTGTGATGTTCCGATCCTTTGATATTCTGCCAGACTTAGGATACAAATACCCTTTCTCTAAAAGCTTTTCTTGGTTATTTGATAAGAAGTGTTGTAGGGAAGTTGTTCCTGTTTTTGGCATACCAATGTGTAAGTAAACTGTTGTCATATTTCTATCTACTCCTTGTGTTTCTTTTTCAGTAAATCAGCTCTGGATTCGTTTTCACTACAGCATCGGCTTGATACTGCTCAATTTGCCGCCACGTTAAAGCTTGAAACTGCTCACTATCTCCTGACGCAATTTGAGCCGCTTCCTGATACCAAGCCACCGTTTCCTCAACAGTTTGCTCAAAATCCCAAACGGGTTGCCATCCCAGGACATGAAAGGCTTTGTCCGTAACTAAGTTAAGTAACGTCGCCTCATGAACCGCTCCGGGTTTCGACTGATCCACCCAAGACCCCGACCAATGTTGTAAAATACACTCAACCAAATTCTGCACCGTCCGGTTTGAGGATAGCGGCGGACCAAAATTAAACGCCCCATATAATCCCTGACGATCCTGCATCCAATCCGGGCTAGTTAACTGCTGATAAATCCGCTCGGCTAATCGGATATAGCCACTCAAGGGTTCTAACACATGCTGCCAAGGGCGAGTGGCATGGGGATTGCGTACCTCAATTGGTTCCTTCGCCATCAAAAAACGCATCGCATCGGGTACAATTCGATCCTCTGCCCAATCCCCACCCCCAATCACATTACCGGCTCGTACACTAGCAATGCCAATGGGAATATGACTGCTTTTAAAGAACGAATTACGCCAAGAAGCGATCGCTAACTCAGCCGCTGCTTTACTAGAACTGTAAGGATCATACCCTCCCAAGGGATCAGTTTCTCGATATCCATACACCCATTCCCGATTTTGGTAACATTTATCAGTGGTAATTAAAACAGCCGCACAGGGATGGGTTAATGACTTCAGGGCTTCTAGAACATGAATTGTCCCCATAACATTAGTATTCCACGTCTCCACCGATTCGATGTAAGATCGTCTGACCAAAGGTTGAGCCGCTAGATGGAAGACAATATCGGGTTGCCATTCAGTAAATAAGCGGCGTACCAACTCTCGCTCCCGGATATCCCCAATCTGATAGTTCAAGTGATTAGCTAAACCCAGTTGCTCAAATAAGGCGGGAGTCGTGTTGGGCGCTAAACTTAGACCATAAACTTCAGCCCCTAAATGCAGTAACCAAAATGATAGCCAAGACCCCTTAAAGCCTGTCTGCCCTGTGATAACAACCTTTTTCCCGTGCCAGAATGAACTCATCACCATACTCTCCACAGGGCTTTGCCAGAATTATAGAGATTGTTCAACAGCTCCATTTCCCGATAAGTATCCATGCACTGCCAAAAGCCATCATGCTGATAGACGGCTAATTCTCCTAACGTTGCCAAGGTTTTCAGGGGTTGTGATTCAAAGGTCGTCTCATCTCCTTCAATCAAATCTAGCACCTTGCGGTGCAGGACAAAATAGCCGCCACTAATCCATCCTTCACTCGTTTGCGGCTTTTCTTGAAAATTGCTGACTAGGTTATCTTCGATAATTAAGTTACCAAATCGAGACGGAGGACGAACGGCGGTTACCGTGGCTAATTTCCCCTGGCTACGGTGGAAGTCTAATAGATCAGCGATATTAATATTCGCCACACCATCCCCGTATGTTGCCATAAAAACTTCGCTCCCTATCCGATCCAAATAAGGAGCTAAACGTTTAAGTCTTCCCCCTGTCAGGGTTTCTGCGCCTGTGTCAACCAACCAAATCCGCCAGTTTTCTTCATGATGCCCATGGTTCAACTTGGTCACTTGCTTGCTGCCTAACTCCAACAGGATATCATTCTGATTCCAGTCGTAGTTGAAGAAATAGTTGCGAATCATGTCCCCTTTATAACCCAGGCAAAGCATGAAGTCGGTGAAGCCGTAGTGGGCGTAGGATTTCATGATATGCCAGATAATCGGGCGATCGCCTATCGAGATCATCGGCTTGGGGCGAAATTCTGTCTCTTCTCTGAGTCGAGTCCCCTTCCCACCACACAAAAGTGCTACGGGAATATTCACTCTTGAGGATTGAATGGCTAAGTCATTCGATTGGTTTACCATAAGCCACTTACCTGGGTATGGGTCTCGTTGATCATTGACAACTTTTCGCCTATTTTTACTAGATATTGGAATAGGTGTCAAGTCGTCAACCTGAGTTCAATCTAGCCCGTCTAACTGAAGTCTATCCTTGGGCAGAACTTCAAGTTAACAGGTTGTTTGCTCATGTTGCTTTTCTAATTCAAGCAAGCGTTCTACAACTTCTGATACATTCACTCTGAACTCCTTTATAATTGGAACTTTAAAGGTAGGTACCCTAGAACGTAGAGAATTATATCCATAACAATATCCATAAGTGTGTCCGAGAGATTTTGCTAAATAGTAGTAATAAAGACCACTAAACTCTGATGCAAATAACTCTAATACCTTTATTTTATGAGAAAAAATCATATTAGTTAATCCTGCACCAAATGTTCCTACTACATAGTCAGCATCATAGAATAGCTCGATTTCATCTTCTATTGACATATCTTCGAGAAAATATTTTTTAAACCCATAGGGTTTTAATGCCTCAAAAAGCTCTGCTTCATTTATCATGTATCTCCATCTTGCATTGGCTCTAGAAATAAAAATTCGGTTAGCTTTCTTACTTTCTCGTTTAGGCAATACCTTATCTCGAAAATATTCAAGATATACTGACGGTAAACAGCCACCATCTGAACTAGACAGAAAAGAGGGAAATATTAGTTGCTCTGCTAAGTAAAATATTTCCGGATTCTCGACCACAGTTATTTTAAGGTTTTGAGGAGCCAGTTTTTTTATAAAAAAGCGCTCTATCGTAGTCGGTTCACTTGAAAGCAATAGCTTAATTTTATCAATTTTTTTATATTCAGGTTGATTAAGTAAATAGAGTCTCGGTATTGCATCTACCAAAGTATGATAATGATTTGTTTTACGCTCCTCTTCTGACCTCATTACGGTACAAACACCTGAAACATGTTCAGTCTTGCCAACGATACTCGCAACCTTTATATTACTAAAATTTGTTAAATTCAATATTGGGTAAAGCCTTTTTTTTCAACCAACGTCTTTAGTTTCTTCTATGGCTTTTCCTGACTCTGTAAATATCAGATTAGATTTGGGATCAAAAATAACTTGACTGAGATGGGCTGTATAGATATCTGGTAAAGAATAATTGTCTATTTGTAAAGGTCGCTTCCGACAATTCATTTGTTTAATTTCTGGAGTAGCGACAGTTTCTGGCGGAATCGGATGTAATTTTTCTGCATTAGGGAATAACTCTTCTATCGAATGCCAGGATAAAAACCTTCTGGCTATTTTACATCTATATTTTGCGTAATTTTTTTGAAGGGTTTTGAAACCTGTCAACATTGCACTTTTCTCCTTACGTAATAATAAATTGTACCAACTAATCTTATCCCAGTTTTAACTGTGGTTGAATTACAAATATCACAATATTTTAATAATTGCAACCCCAATACAGCAAATTGCCGACTTATAGCGACCGCCACAACGGTTAGGACACTAAACGTGCATCGACACAATAAGCGGGAGCATCCCGTTTTGGACAAAGCATTACCTCAAGTAACGCAATTGCAAGGGTTTCAGCCCCATTCAAAGAGCCAACGTGCCAAATTGGGATGCTCCCCAATAAGCGGCATTCATATGATGTCCTAATGACCCTGGCGACTGCTATATAAGGTACACCTAGATCACAGGAAACAGGAAAAGGATGTTACTCACTTTTGATCCCCGGAAGTGTCACCCTAGAAATTTGGGCTTTTTGGCGATTTGGGATTAGCGATCGCCAAACTCTGTTTTGTATCCAATTGATACAGTTTTACTGTAGCTCCGGGAGAGCTGATATTGATAGTTGTTATCTTGCCTGACATTGAAGCGCTATCACAAAGGGAATCGCCTCTTTCAACGCACAAATAAATGTATCAATCTCCTCGCGGGTATTATAGAAATAGGGACTCACGCGAGCCGTGCAAGGAACCCCTAAAATCCGGTGCAAGGGTTGAGTACAATATTGACCCGCCCGAATCGCAATGCCCGTTTTATCCAACACTTGAGCTAACTGATAAGGGTTAATCGTTCCGCAGGTAAATGAGGCTAAAGCGGCTCTACCACTCCCATCAGCTTTTGGTTTAGGACCATAAATTGTCAGACTGGGAATGGTGTTTAATTGCTCAAACAAATAGGTAGTCAGTTCATGTTCATACGCCTCGATTTTGTCCATACCAATAGCGGTGAGATAATCCACGGCTGCACCCAGCGCGATCGCTTCCCCCGTGGCGGGAGTTCCGGCTTCAAAACGGTAGGGGATATCAGCATACGTGGCATGATCTAAAAAAACCTCGGCTATCATCTTCCCTCCCCCTAAAAATGGCGGCATTTCTCTGAGAACCTCTAATTTCCCATACAGAAAACCAATCCCTGTGGGAGCGCACATTTTGTGTCCCGACGCCGCTAACCAATCGCAATCAATGGCTTGTACATCAAGTTTTAGGTGGGGTGTACTTTGACAAGCATCAATTAATACTTTTGCGCCATAGTGATGCGCCATTGCGGTAATGTCTTGGATTGGATTAATACAGCCTAACGTGTTAGAAACATGGACAATGGATACCAGTTTCGTGCGATTAGAGAGTAGAGTTTTAAACTGGTCTACGTTAAATTCTTGAGTGTCGGTTAACTCGACAAATCTTAACACAGCACCTGTGCGTTGGGCAATCTGTTGCCATGGGATCAGATTGCTGTGGTGTTCCATCACCGAGAGAATGATTTCATCTCCAGGCTGTAAGTTTTTCCCTCCCCAAGTGGATGCGACTAAATTAATTCCTTCTGTGGCGTTGCGCGTATAGATGATTTCTTGGGCAGATGTGGCATTAATAAATGTGGCAATTTTTTGCCGCGCGTTTTCGTAGGCTTCGGTGGCTTTGGAACTTAGGGTATGAATGCCTCGGTGAGCATTGGCGTTAGTATGCTCATAGTAGTTCTGCCAAGTCTTAAGAACTTGTAAAGGTTTTTGGGAGGTTGAGGCATTATCGAGGTAAACTAAAGGTTTACCGTTAATTTTATCTTGCAAAATCGGGAAGTCAGCCCGAACTTTGGCGGCAAGCTGTTGTTCTGTTGTAAGTATCATAGGAATCCAGATTGAAAATTGTCTGTATATTGTTCTAGATCAATTTTCATCTTGAATGGCATGAAATCCAATAAAAAAAATGATAAATTAAGTATCATTTTCTCAGAATTGCCATTGGTGATTGAACAGAGAAGGATTTTCCCGTGACTTCAACCCCTCAATTCTACTGTCTCAGTTCAACAAGTGCATTCGTTTTTATCGTATCCCAGCTTATTTCTGACACTTGATAAACCTTTGAGTGTCCTGAGAACGTTTACTTTTCAAGGTTTCTGAGTTTTTCAGCAAGCCCTATTTAGCTTTTCATTCCATATCTTCTTGCTTCGCTTGCAAGTCATCTCTTGCTTGTGCATCCGAGATAGCCTGCTCTCGTAAAATGTCGGCATCCGTCTGATTATTAGCGGTATTGGTAGAAGCTTGGTTGGATTTTTCACCCGATGTATACGGCTGCTCAATATCGCCGGGTGTTTCTAAGTCAGTCGGTCTAGTATCGGAGGATTTAGGAGTTTTCATCAGTTCATCTCTAGCACTCAATGCCTATAGGCTATCCAGGGGAAGTTAGTTTCTCGTCTATCCTGAGAATGAGTAGTTAGCCTTGGGTTTAAACCCAAGGAACCCAAGCGAAAGTCAGCTTTAGCTGACTAGACCAAGAATAATGGCACTGACTTAAGCCTTTTGGAATCGCCGGAACTCTTGCTATACCGTAGGTTAGGCACTATATATCAGCTTTAAGTTAGTACCATTCGGATTAAAAGTTTTAGTCCACTTTAGTGGACTTGAGCTTTTAGCCCGGAGTTTGAACTCCGGGCGGGTGTCAGGGCTTTAAGTCAGTGACATTCATAAAAATCCTTCGTTGTGGGAAACCCTGTGTCTTTAGACCAGGGAGGAACACGCGGTAGCGGTTTAAGAAGCATACCCCTTTCGGGGTGGAGGGGTATGGTTGCCCCTCCGGTTTTCACCCATTTCTGGGGTAAAGTTAGCCTCGCCAAGGTTATCGGTCGGTAACTGTCCAAAAAGCACTGTTTCAGTGACCTTAAAACTGTTTAACTTTTCGGTTCTAGAGCAGCAAACTGGCTATCGCATCCGCTGGTAGGTCTTTAACACTTGCCGATAACGTAGTGCGCTTAGCACTTAGGCTGGTAAGCACAGCTTTAACTTATTTGGCTAAAGCTCCGTGTATGCGAGACCGGGGTTGCTTACCCTAAGTTAAATCGCTTCACCTAAAATGAGCTGTTGTCGATGACTATGCAATAACTGAAATTCCTGTTGCACCACCTGCTCTAACATATAAATGATATCTTCAGGTCGCAGCAGGGTGCCGTCATTCCGACAACTGCCAACATAACGTAACACAGCAGGTTGAGACGGGGCGTCTGTTTTAACTTCTATCACTTCTAACTCAAATGTGCGATCGCGTAAATTCACAGACTTCTTCTTCCCCGACTTGGTTCGCTTCTCTAGCCAAATCGCCTCAGCCTGGTTTACCTGATTAACCCAGTCTTTCCACTGTTCCAGCGACGCTGATCCCGCTTCGGCTACCACCTCAAGCCGATACTCCGCTTTCTCTAATAGTCGGGTTGTCGCTAGAACCTTTAAATCCACTTCTTCAACCTGATAAACCGGGATATCCGGCGGAAGCTGATCCCCTAGCCGTTGCTGAAACTCTGCCACATCCATCGACTCGGTTAACTCAAAGTCGGCAATCTCACCACTACTAGACATCCCTAATGACAACGCATTAGCGATCATAATCCTCGGTCCAGGATGATATCCCCCACTAAAGGTAATCGGTAAGGATGCCCGTCTCACAGCACGGTCAAATAACCGGACTAAATCCAAATGACTGACTAATGTCATTTCGCCCAACTTACCGTACCACACCCGCAACCGCTGTGCTTTGTGTTGATTTGGCTTAAAGTGACCTGTAAATTCAGGAATTTGCGGCGGTTCAAAGACAATATTATGACCAAAATCGGTGCCACAGATCCCACAGTGAGAACAGCCCTCAAAGGCACAATCTGGGACAGTCGCCGCGTCTAGGGCGCGTTGTAAGTCTTCGATTAGCCAGTTTTTATCAATCCCGGTATCAATATGATCCCAGGGTAAGGGAGAAAGGGTGTAGGGGCGGGTTTCATTACTATCCTTTGCTTTATACCCAGATGCAACTAAACCCGCCCTGTCTAAGTGCGAGAGTTTTGATCCTTCGCTTCCCGAATATGACACCGGGTTTGTAGGGGCGGGTTTCACGTCTATCGTGTCTTGCTTCACCCCGATGTGACTAAACCCGCCCTGACTGATTGTTGAATCTTCAAACACATTCCATTCGCCGTTTTCGATTTGGCGATATTTCCAGGTAAGATCAGATTCTGCGATCGCGCCTTCCCAAGCGGCAAAAGCTTTATCTAAACTTTCCCACCACGCATCCATTCCCGCACCCAATTCCCACGCCCGACGCACCACCGCCGCCAAACGCCTGTCACCGCGCCCGACAAAGTCTTCCATTGCCGAAATTCGCACGTCGGTATAGTTGACTTTCACACCCTTAATCCGGCGAAAAGCATCGCGTAATAATTTTTGCTTGCGGATAAACTCAGACGTAGACACCGAATGCCACTGAAACGGCGTATGCGGCTTGGGTGTAAAGTTAGAAATAGTAATATTAAAGCTGAAACGCTTACGCCCCGATGCCCGACATTCTTGCTGCAACCACCTCACTGTTTCAGCGATCCCGATCACATCCACATCGGTTTCACCGGGCAAGCCAATCATAAAGTAGAGTTTAACTTTATCCCACCCTTGCTCAAACGCTGTCTTTACACCCCGCAGCAATTCTTCGTTCGTCAATCCCTTATTCACAATATCCCGCATCCGCTGGGTTCCGGCTTCTGGGGCAAAGGTTAAACCGCTTTTGCGCGTACCGCCGATAATATTGGCAATATTTTCATCAAAACGATCAACCCGTTGGCTGGGAAGAGACAGGGAGATATTCTCATCTTTGAGACGATTCTTTACTTCCAATCCCACGGCGGGTAGGGACAGGTAATCGGAACAGGAGAGGGAAAGCAGGGAAAACTCATTATATCCCGTCGCCCGCATTCCTTTAGCGATCGCATCGACTACCTGCTCCGGTTCCACATCCCTGGCGGGGCGGGTTAACATTCCCGGTTGACAAAAACGACATCCTCTGGTACAACCGCGCCGAACTTCAATCGTCAGCCGATCATGAACAGTTTCTATATAGGGTACCAATCCAATGGAATACTCTGGCATTGGCGTGGCGACTCGCCGCAGAATCCGCGCTGGTACATCAGCACGATTGGGATGAACTGAACCATCCTCTGCCATGTCGTAGAATTGAGGTACATAAACGCCGGGGATCTGCGCTAAGTCTAAGAGTAATTCTTTGCGAGTTAATCCAGCGGCTTTGCCTTGTTCGATAACTAAACCAATTTCGGGGAGTAATTCTTCCCCATCACCTAGCGCCACGAAGTCTAAAAAGTCGGCGTAGGGTTCTGGGTTGGATGTCGCAGTTTGTCCCCCAGCAAAAATCAGGGGGATTGCGGTGATGCTATGATTTGCCCGTTCTTGCCAAGTGAGGGGAATTTGGGCTAAGGAGAGCATTTCCAGGATATTTGTCGCCCCAAGTTCATAGCTGAGGCTAAATCCCAAGATATCAAAGTCTGTGAGCGATCGCCGATTTTCGACAGCAAACAGGGGTGTCTGAGTTTCCCGTAACTTTGCGGCTAAATCCGGCGCAGGTAAGTACGCGCGATCGCAAAGTTGTCGAGGTTGAGTGTTTAGGATGTTGTAGAGAATAATATGCCCTAAATTAGATGCACCCACTTCATAGACTTCTGGGTAGGTTAACACCCAGCGCACCTTAGCGGCGTCCCAGGGTTTATGAACAGCACCTAACTCGTTTCCCAGATAGCGGGCTGGTTTGATGATGTCTTTGGTCAGTAGTTTCTCAGGTACGATCGTCATGACAACCTTGCCCCTCTGATCAGGTACGGTTAACCCTTACAACTCATCCATCTTACAGAAGACTGGCAATAATGCCTAATGGTCGTCAGACTATTGTTCTGTGACTTTCTCCAGGAAGCCAAAAAGAATGAATCAGGGGAGTGTACAATTCACCGACTTTATGATATTATTACTGTTTCTACAGATCAGGGGCATCTGTTTTACAGAATTATCAGGGTACACTACTAACTTTTGGGTTAGCTGACAGCCAAAGAATCAAGCGAATGCCATTGTCCTGCTTTGGTTTTCTGCTTTATTTGTCAAGGTTGCCAAGAAAGCCTCATAGCTGTCAAAGATTTCCATGGCTTGATCCAGTTGAGTCAGCTCAAAAATTATCCGAACCGAATCCCCCACACGGCAAATGCTAAAGCGCTGGTTTCGCTGTTGCGCTAAACGTAACGCTGATACTAAGATACCCAAGCCCGCACTGTCCAAGGACTCTACCTGCTCCATGTCAATCAGCACCGTAGAATAGCGATCCGACAAAATAGCCGATTTCAGTTGGTGGTCAAATTCTAACGCATTGGAGGCATTGACCTGACCCGTTGGTCTAACGATTGATAATTTGGAGTTTAAAGTTGTGATTTCCATAGCTCGCTCCTGGTGATTTGTGTAGGTTAAGACATTTGACTAGAGAATCCACCTAAAGATAGCGCGTCACTTCTTAAAGTTGCTACAATTTTTCATTAACACTGGGTTAAGTGGGTTAAGATTCTTCTGTGTGGGGTCTTTGTTTCACTTTAATTTTTAGTTTTCCGTAAAAAAATATGGATTTTTGTATCCAAATATACTAAGGTATAACTACTTAGTTAAGGAAGCAATAGCCCACAATTTATGCTTCACGAAAAGTTTATCCTTAACACCAGTTGTTTTACTATTTATAGTTAGGAACTTATCTGTGGCATCTTCCTTTAGATATAGAATAAAACTAATTTCTTTGACTATATTACAATTTTTTAACAATTGTCAAGAAATTAAATATGTTATTCTCTTAGCCGGAGAGGGCTTACCTGCGATAGACTGTCGGCAGGGATGGTTTTTCGTCTTTTGGGGCAAGGTGTCTACCGAGTTATCAAGGAAATTAATAAAACTATTTTCGCTAAAAAAACAGTGATATAGATCACTAAATAAATTGATTAAAATCACGTTCTAGGCTAGTAATTCCCCAGAGAATTGATCTAGTATGGAATTCTGTGCAATAAGAGAGTGAAAACCACCTACGTTATCCGCCATTTGGTTGAAAGAGCGCTTTATATCAGGCAACTAACTCCTGATATAGAGAATGAAATTAACTACGAATTAACTCGCTTAGGATATATTTCCGATGCCGATTACGAAGCCCTTGAATTATTAATGGCTGAGATGGATGCGGGTAGAATCCGCTTAGTTCCCAGTGTTTAGAGAGTCACCTTAATCATCACCAGCGAGACAGGAAATGAAAAAAGGGTCAATGCAACGACTAAGTATTTTTTCATTGCCTTATGCCTTATGCCTTATGCCTTATGCCTTATCCTATACTGAGTCCTGACTAATGCTCTAGGCAAAATATAAGCCATAATTCAAGGAAATCTTATGACCCTTATAGAGTGGATTTCAGGGATGATTCAAACTCCTGGGAATAGGTTTGCCAAACTTCAGCAATAAAATCAGCAAGTTGATGGCGAGTATCAGAATTATCTTTCGGGTGGTGATGCAAGTCTTCAAGTTGCGCTAATAGAGGAATTACCTCCGTATCCCAAACAAGTCGTAAAAACTTTGTGGGCCAAAGTATGTCAGGTCCTTGACGCAAATCATACAATCTGAGAGATTGGGGTGTAACTTGGGTTATGTCTTCATTCTCAATTGGGGTGACGGCTAGCATCAAAGGGCGCAACCAACAAATCTGCCGCCATTCAACGACTTCTATCACTTCAGCATATAAATGGCGCGTTGCGTGTTCTAAACAAACAATCTGGTGAGGCTGAAAATTAATATGCTTGAGTGAGGAAATTGTAACCATTAGCTAATTCAGTGTAATGCTCTGATTGGTTGCACAATAGTCTCGACAATTAATCGCTTGTTCCGAATTGGCAACAGAGGGATGAATTGTACATTTGAGACGATAATCGTTGGTAAAAAATTGACAGTGACTACAAGGGATTTGATGCATGCGCTTGGCATTTGCTACACCGTCTTTAATCGTCAACCCGACTGTCATTAGGCTCAGGATTACTATTACCCAGGCTAGGCAAAAGCACAGGGGGATAAGAATGGGCTGAATCGCCTGAATTAGGGGGTAGAGAACTTGAAACACAATCTCTCCTGTCTGACAAACCAAGTAACATTATTATTAAAACTAATCTGAATGATTAGTTTCGGAAATTATACCAAATTTTGCCAGATCACGAGTACCGCAACCTGGGCAGTTAAAATTAACATCCTCCCCGGCGTAAACCCATGGGGATTCCTAGCAGTTAAAAAGGAATATCATCTAAATCTTTCTGAGTATCGGGAACCGAGGGAAAGTTTGGCTCTTTGGTTGGTTCGTAAGTCGGCTGATCAATTGGCGATGGGTAATCATATTCCTGATCTCTCGGTGCAGATACAGGTGCAGGGCTGCTATTAGGGGCAGGGCGCGATCGCATGGGAACAACATTCTCTGATTTCTTGGGTAATGATGGGATTGTCGTCGCCTGCATCGTTGGGGAAGCGGTAGCCGTTTGTAGCCCCATTTCTGTATCGGCACCCACTTTATGAACTCGATAGGTGGTTAATTCAGCCCGTTTTTCTTTAAATCCTTCGGGGCGCTCAATTGTATTCATACTCAAACGCCCTTCCAGTACTACAAGATCACCAACCCCATAGTTTTCCTTGATTTCTTGAGCCAAATTGCCCCAACCAACCACTTTGAGGGTTGCGGGTGGATCTTCGGAGCGCACACTGGGAAACTGCACCAGCATTTGGGCAATAGGGGTTTGATTATCCGAGGTGTAACGCAGTTCTGGATCTTGAATGATTTGTGCCATCAAGACGCAGCTATTCATCGTTAATATCTCCTAGGGCTTTGAGTAATCGGTCTAGTCACTGATTGACCATGAGTGCTAGTTGAGTAGGGCTTATGTTTGGGACGATTGGTCGTTTAAAAAACCATATTCCCCCATTTTATCATTCAGCAGACTTATGTTGACCATTTTAAAAAGGAGTCCGATAAGTTAACGTCCTCCTTATTTAATTTAGAACAAAAGTACTATATTGTCAGCAGGAAGGAGCAAGCCCTGACTGTAGAGACGTAGCATGCTACGTCTGGAACACCTCATCTTAGACAGCCGATTCAGCTTTGGGCAGTTCTAGCCCTTGCTGTTGTTCAATGAACTCTTGCACATAAGTGCGATATTTTCTCAGATTTGCATCAACCCAATCTCGGTCATCGCTGTTGGCAAAGACATGGACTAGGGTTTCTCCAGCATCCGGCAAAATCAACACCCAACTGTCTGTGTACCGATCCACTATTTTAACCCCATCAATGAGTTCTAAGTCCTCATTGGCATGGGTTTCGACTAAGTGGCGCATTAATGCCCCTTTCACCGTCCAAGGACAGCGCATGGTATAAGTTTTATGGCAAACCCGAGGCAATTCACTGCGAATCTGACCCAGCGAGCGCTCTTGAATCGTCAACATCTCAATCAACTTGGCGATGCAGAACATGGCATCAAAACCGGGATGGAGTTGAGGAAAAATAAAGCCCATTTCCTCAGAACCACCCAATATCACATTAGGATTAGTTTGAGACGCTTCCATCAACGCCGCCGGATTGGCTTTGGTGCGAATCACTCGACCATCATGACGACGGGCGATTTGTTCCACAGCACCGGAGGTATGAACCGGAACTACCACAGCACTGCGAGGATGAGCCGTCAGCATCACGCTAACCATCAGCGCAGTCAAGGTTTCCCCCCGCACGGGCATTCCGGATTCATCCACCAAGATAAGTTGTTCACCATTAGCGGACACCTGCACGCCAAAATTGGCTTTTAGGGCTTCAACCACTTGACCGAGTTGGGTGAGCAATCCTTCTCGTTCAGCGGCGGACATAGACATTTGATTTAAGCTGGCATTCAAGACAACTGCATCACAGCCAAATTTCGCCAACAAGACAGGAAGAACCGCCCCAGAAACCGCATAAGCATAATCAATTACTAATTTCGCGCCACTATTGTGAATCGCTTGCACATTTAAATGTCGCTCAAAGCCAACGCTATAGAGATCGAGTAACTGGCTGGGGTAGTTGACATTGCCAATTTCCGGAATCGGGGATCGGCGGAAGTCCTCTTTGAAGTAAGCCCCTTCAATTTTCTTCTCTTTGGCTTTGGAGATATTGATTCCGTGGGAATCAAAAATCTCAATCAGAATATAGTCGGGGCGATCAGGGTGTACCCGGACGTGAATCCCACCGATAACGGCTAGGGTAGGTACAACCAGACGAGCAATCGGGATGGCTGTGGCTTCCAAGTTCTGGACGTGAACCCCCACCGACATCAAGCCAGCAATTAGCGATCGCGATACCATGCGAGAGATACTCCGCTGGTCACGAGAGACGGTGACTTGAGAGCCTGGTTTTAAGGTCGATCCATAAGCCGCACCCAATTTGACGGCAAACTCTGGCGTAATATCAACATTAGCTAAGCCTTGAACGCCGCGCTGACCAAAAAGATTCCGCTGCGCTGTATTTCCCCAAATCAGGTTCATGTTTAAAATGGCACCTGATTCAATTTTCTTACTGGGCCAAACCCGCACGCTGGGGCTAATTTGTGCTTCTTCTCCCACCGTTGATAGAGATCCGACAACCGCACCTTCTAAGACATGGGCGCGACGATCCACCCTTGTTCCTCGGGCAATGACACAAGCCCGCAGATGGACTTCATCGCCAATAATCGAACCATTCCATAGAATTGGACGCTTCAGGTCAGCGTAAGCACCAACGGTAACATTATCTCCAATTATTGTTCCTGCCTCAATATTTACCCCTGGACCAATGCGACAATTACTGCCAATCAGGGCTGGGGTTTCTATTTTAGCCGTCGCGTCAATGGAGGTATTTTGTCCCACCCATAGTCCTGGTTTGTGTTGTTCGTAGGCAAAGTCAATCTCTACTTTTTGATGCAAGGCGTCGTACTGGGATTCGCGGTAAGCATCCAGGTGTCCCACATCACACCAGTATCCATCCGCGACAAAGCCATACATCGGTTCCCCTTTTTCTAGGAGTAGGGGAAACAGGTCTTTAGAAAAGTCAGATTCTGTGCTTTCTGGCAGGTAATCTAAGACAGAGGGTTCTAAGATGTAAGTGCCGGTGTTTACTGTATCTGAGAAAATCTCACTGGTTGAGGGTTTTTCTAAGAAGCGGCGAATCCGCATGTTCTCATCGGTAATCACCACACCAAATTCCACGGGATTGGGGACGCGGTACAGGACAATCGTGGCTTTAGAGTGACGGCTTTTGTGGAATTCAATGGCAGCTTTTAAATCAAAGTCCGTGATACTGTCACCACTGATGACAATGAAGGTATCATCAAGTAATTCGGCAATGTTTTTCACGCAACCGGCAGTACCGAGGGGTTGGTCTTCTTCCACGGCATAGGTCATTTGCACGCCAAAGTCACTGCCATCTTGGAAATAATCCCGCATCACATCGGGGAGGTAGTACAGTGTAGCAATGACTTCTGTGATGTTATGTCGTTTGAGTAGGTTGATAATGTGTTCGGCGATCGGTCGATTGAGTATCGGCACCATGGGTTTGGGAAGATCACAGGTTAGCGGTCTCAGACGTGTTCCCGAACCGCCTGCCATCAGCACTGCTCGCATAAGTCCTCCTAAAAATTTTTGTGATTTACGGTGTTTGAACCGTAGATGTCCCTACCTATTGTCTCTTTTTACAGTTTCTGATAAGAAAAAGTGAGCTAGCAAGATTCTCCAAAGGGTAATGCTACAACTGAAATACATAGATAGACTAGAACTGAGTTTATGCTACTTTGACTTTGATCCCGGATCAATTCTACCTACGACTGAACCTTGCCGCCCAAAGGCTGAAAGTTTGATACTTCAATTGATTCAATGATTTGTATTCCTCCAAAGGGAACCTGAGACGTTTTCGGGGAGTTGGTCTAAAATGGGTGAATAAGCAGGCTCGCTTTTGTTCGGCTGAGGCTTTAGGGTCAGTGTGAAAAAGTCCCTGATTCGGTTTCTAGGGGGTTAAGTGCATGAAAGTATTAGTTCTGTTTCTCGTTTTGGGGGTTTATGGCTACGGCGTTTGGAAGTTATGGACGGGGTTCAATCGGACGAACTTCTCCCGTAGCTTGCCTAACCGGATGTATTTGTCTCTGTTGTGGCCCGTTTTGATTGTGGCAAATAAGTCTTATCGGAAAAACTTTACCAAAGCGCTGAAAGGTCGGTAGGTTTTGCCAGAGAGTCAAAGGCGTCTGTGGTTGATTGGTGGGACAAGTGAGAGTGTGCAGTTAGCGGAGGCGATCGCGTCTGTAGGTTTTCCTTGTCTGGTTACGGTGACAACAGTTGACGCCAAGTCACTTTATCCTCAAACGCCCAGCTTACAGGTACAAGTGGGGCGTTTGGATGGGAAGCAAATTAAGCAGCTTTGGCAACAGCAGCATATTACAGCCATAGTCGATGCATCTCATCCTTATGCGGTGGAAATTTCCCGAAACGCGATCGCGACAGCACAATGTTTCCAAATTCCCTACCTGCGCTTTGAACGTCCTACTGTTAAAGGAGATGGGAGAGATGAGGGCGGGTTTAGTCACATCAGGGTGACAACAAACGATAATCGTGAAACCCACCCCTACACATCGCTCAGGGCGGGTTTTGAGAAAACGTTATCATCAACAGCTTGCGCGAATTCCCTAAACCCACCCCTACAGACGAATAATGAACCGTCTGTGATTACCTTAGACAGCTTTGAAACGTTGGTGGCGGGTGAGTATTTGAACCAGCAACGGGTACTGTTGACAGTGGGTTGTAAAGTTTTATCCTTATTTCAAGACGGGCAAGGGCGATCAACTCTATTTGCCCGGATTCTTCCAGCGGTTACGTCTTTAGAGGCGGCTATCGCAGCCGGATTTAGTCGCGATCGCATTATAGCGCTACGCCCCCCCATACCCTTTGAATTAGAAATCGCACTCTGGCGTCACTGGGATATTTCACTGGTAGTCACTAAGGCGTCTGGGGTAGCCGGGGGAGAGGTGACGAAGCGACAAGTGGCGGCGCAGTTAGGAATTCCATTAATTGTCATTGATCGTCCGGTGGTAGAGTATCCACAGCAAACCAGTGATATCGCTGTGGCGTTAGAGTTTTGCCAGAGATATTTAACAACCTGATGATTCTGTCTGATTTCCTCCATATCTATCCGTAGGGTATGATACATGATGAATAAGCTGTCGTGCATTTAAGTTGGGTATTAGTAGCGAGCAAGATGCTCGCACTACAAGGATGAGAGCCATTATTGACATTAAGGTTGCAATGGCGAACGGCTTATCAACGCTCCATCGGTGTCCAATTCCCCGATGGAATAAACGCCGCCCAATAATAGGGATGCTGATACTCTCCACTTTTTAACATCTCTAACTGCGTCTGACGCAACGCCTCACTTCGCCCCTGATTTTCCCTTAATTTCTGATAATACTTCACCATTAAATCCTTCGTCGCACTATCGGAAACCTTCCATAAACTCATCACCTGACTCTCCGCCCCCGCTAAGACTAACGCCCGCCGTAATCCATAGATTCCTTCTCCTGCATTAATATTTCCTAATCCTGTATCACAAGCGGATAACACCACTAACTTCGTTCCGACTAAATCTAAGGCTGAGACTTCCTGCGCCGTGAGAATCCCATCCTCTCCGCCACTGTCACCGCCTACCCGAAATCCGGCTAAGACTAATCCGGATAGGAGTAAGGGGTTATTATTAATTGTTTCATCTCCAGTTTGCGATTGGGGATTGGTTTCAAAGAAGCCGTGAGTGGCAATATGTAAAATAGAGGGACTATCTACCTGTTTGACCGCCCGTTCTGTTGCCAACTCCCCCGTGAGTGGGGTAATATTTAATAATTGACCAATTGCTTCAGCTTCTTGGGCGGTTCCGGGGAGAGGCGCAAAGGTTCTTTGGGCTAAATCGATAAAGCGATTTTCGGCAACTAATTCACCCGGACGCTGAAAATAGGGGTCAGCAATGAGTACGGGATTATCGTGACTGGGAGAGGGGTTTTGTAGTCGCAATAAGTCCCGTCCAGAGGTAAGATAAGTAAAGGAATAGGTTTCCACTAAATAGCGGTTACTTTCATCAACCAAAGCTTCAAAGGGAATCAAGCTGAGAGCGCCATCGGGAGCAATTAGGATATGGCGAGAATTGCCAATCTTTTCTCGAATCGGTGCCATGATTAGCTTATCTAATTCACGAGCATTTTGTTGAATTAGGGGAATTGGAATTTGAGTACCGTTTTGGAACAGTTGACGAAAATCAGCTATTTTTTTCTCAATAGTATCGGCTGCACCTAAATCAATCGCTTCCGGTTCTCCTGTGGATGAGAAAATGTAAGCTGCATAACGAGGTTCATCATAACTTTGGTCACTGAGATTGACAGGTTCGTAGCGTACCAGTTCCACTAATACCGCATCTTCGGGGATTAAGGGTTGAATACTTTCGATAGTGACGGGTTTCGATTCAATCCGGAATTGTTCACTTTGGCGAGAGAGTTGATTTTCCAATTGTTGCACTCGTTGTTCTATCGATGCGAGTTGAGTGCGGTATTCATCTAGAGGTAAGGTTATCTCATTGTCTGATGTCTTATAAATCAGATTAGCCAGTTGACTATAAGCCTCAGACAGTTCATCTAACAGCGCTTGGTTTTCTGGGGTAATATTTTGGCGCAGGCGTTGCAGGCTATTAGTGGATACATCTAAAATGCGTCCTTTGCGTCGGAAGATGGTGGTTAAGGCTAAGTTAGCGGCTTCGGGGTGATTGGGAGCATGATGGAGATGGAAGGAAGGAGCAAATTGGGTACTCCAAAACAGGGTTTGTAAGTAATCCCGTTTCTGGCGTTCAAAGCCAGAGGCGAGGTTGTAGGCGAGGTTGTATTCTTCGACGTTTAATCCTTGTTGGAGGAAGGTGAGGGTATTGTCGATATCCTTGAGATTGGCGTAGAGTACTGCCAGATTATTCAGGGAGGTGGCTACATCAGGATGTTCCTCTCCCAAGAGGCGTTTATACATCTCTAAGGCTTGGCGATAGAGGGGTTCGGCTTCAGAGTAGCGTCCTTGATTTTGGTACAATAGAGCCAGATTATGCAGGGAGTTTGCCACATCAGGATGTTCCTCTCCTAGGAGGCGTTTTCTCATCTCTAAAGCTTGGAGATAGAGAGGTTCAGCTTCACTGTAGCGTCCTTGACTTTGGTACAATAGAGCCAGATTATTCAGGGAGGTTGCTACAGAAGGATGTTCCTCTCCCAGGAGACGTTTTCTCATCTCTAAAGCTTGGCGATAGAGGGGTTCGGCATCACTGTAGCGTCCTTGACTAGAGTACAAATTTGCCAGATTATTCAGGGAGATTGCCACATCAGGATGTTCCTCTCCCAGGAGGCGTTTAAGCATCTGTAAAGCTTGGCGAAACAGGGGTTCGGCATCACTGTAGCGTCCTTGACTATCGTACAATGCTGCCAGATTATGCAGGGAGGCTGCCACATCAGGATGTTCCTCTCCCAGGAGGCGTTTATACATCTCTAAGGCTTGGCGATAGAAGGGTTCGGCTTCAGAGTAGCGTCCTTGATTTTGGTATAAAAGTCCTAAATAATTCAAACTATAGGAAATATCCAGATGGTCTTCTCCATGCACGTTCTGATAAAGCCTCAGCATCCGTTCAGCTAAGGGAATCGCTTCGTTATATTTCCCTTGATCATAAAGTTGTTCAACTTGCTCAAAGAGTTGGTCAGCTTCAGCTAAGTCATCGGTGAAGTTAGCAATGAGGGATTCAGGATGGGGGAGGGAAGACGGAGGCGGTGATTGACTCAGGGCGATTTGGGGTAGGGATAGGGATAATCCCGCTAGGGATAAGCCTGTAATGAGTAGGAGTGTGGGGGGATTTTGCCAAGTTGTCTTCATGGTTGTTTCCTTTCCCAGGTTGAATGACCCAATGATTGCTTTAGTATATCCCTGGAGGGATGGGTTAAGTAGGTGGATACAATTAAAGTTAACGGTTGAGATTAGGCAACAGGCAATAGTGATGAAGTGCTATCCGCCTATTGAATAAAGGGCGCAGGTCGCGTCATCCGTGTCAACTTAAAAGTTTGTATAACTAGCGATCAAAGTTTAGATCCCCCTAAATCCCCCATGGAATAAAAAGCTCTCGCATCCTCTGGCTTCCCCCATGGAACAAAAAGCTCTCGCAACATCTGGTCTCCCCCTTTTTAAGGGGGACGGAAGGGGGATCTATAAGGGGGACGGAAGGGGGATCTCTTATTAAGTAAGTAAGGTTTTCAGCCTTAAGTTGACACCAATGCACGGAGCGTGTGCCCCTACGGATAAATATTGGGGAAATATGGGATAATTATCAAGTGCGATCGCGTATTGAATTAAGGGGTAAGGTGGGCAATGCCCACCCTACTAATTGGATGTTTAGGGATACTCGTTTAATCCCATCCAGTTTGACCCTAAATTCCCTTGGGGGTATGGGATATATCGAACAGGATTATAAAGTGCGATCGCGCATTACTTACTTTTTCCATCATTTTCAGTTAGCTCTCTTCTGACTTGAGCTTTCAGCCTTGGGTTTAAACCCAAGGTGAGTTAATGCTCCCCTAAACACGGCGCTGGAGAGCTATCAAGCCGATCTTGAGTGTCTATTGCTATAGTAAATACCTCTCTCTACACTAAATTTTCTATGCGTTTATCCATGATTAAAACCCTCGGTATAGCCACAAGCTTAACCAATATTGCCCTATTTATCCTGCTGTGTCTGTGCAATTCCGTACAAGCTGCCAAGGATCAAGATGTGGAAAAGCTATTAGATGAAGGAGAATGTCCAACCTGTAATCTGCAGGAGGTACGTTTGAGGAGGCGGAATCTCAGAGGGTTTAACCTTGAAGGCGCTAACTTAGTCGAAGCAGATTTAAGGGAAGCAGATTTACAAGAAGCCCGACTTTCGGGGGCAAATTTAGAGGATGCGGATCTTAGGAACGCTAAACTCGCTAACGCTAATTTATTTCGTGCCAAACTCCTTAAAGTTGATCTACAAGAAGCAAATTTAGAAGCGGCTAATCTCCAAAATGCGAATTTACAGTTTGCCGATTTGCGGAAAGCTAACCTGATGAATGCTTCATTACAGAATGCCAATCTGACTCGTGCCAATTTACAGGAAACGGATTTAAGACATGCTAAATTAGCCAATGCGTCTCTAGAAGGGGCCAATCTCAGTGACGCTAATTTAGAGGGAACTTCTTTAAGAGGGGTAAACCTCAAAGGCGCTAATTTAGAGAATACCAAGTTGTTTCGCACCGATTTAAGAGGAACCCAATTTAATAGTCAAACTATCCTGGATGACAAATGGTTATTTGTTTGGGAGTTAGTTAATCAAGGAATTGCCGGACAAGCCTTAGCGGGGGCGGATTTGTCCGGTGCGAATTTAGAAGGGTTGAATCTGGAAAATGCGAATTTAGAAAATTCCAATTTATCCGAAGCCTATTTATTTATCATTAATTTACGGGGTGCTAATCTTCAAGGCACTCAGTTAACTAATACTGAATTGCGCTATGCTGACCTGAGCAATGCTAATTTAACTAATGCCAACTTAAGAAATGCCGAACTGGGAAATGTTAATTTAGCCGGAGCCAATCTAGAAAATGCTAACCTGAGAACTGCCAAAATCAATGAAGAGACTACCCTTGATCCCAAATGGCGGCTGGTTTGGGAAATTGTCAATCAAGGGGCTGAGGAACGTCAATTGCGGGGGGCTAACTTATTTAATGCTGATTTAAGCGGAGCAAATTTCCGCAATGTGAATCTAAGCGGTGCTAGCCTGTATAATTCTGACCTTCGAGACACGAATTTTGCCGAAGCAACTTTGTTTCAAGCCGATTTAAGTAACGCTAATTTAGCGGGGGCAAATTTGGAGAAGGCGAATCTACAAGAGGCGAACCTGAGAGGCGCTAATCTAGAGGGGGCAAATCTTAGCCAAGCCAACCTCTGTGATGCCATTATGCCCGATGGGACACAACAGACTTGTGAATAGAACAGGGAACAGGAAACAGTACATTTAGACTGGGGCGAGTCGAGACAGGTTAATTGCGAGACCTTCATATTTAAGCAGCGACTCGCCCCTACTAACGCCGATAATCTCAATTTAGCAATAGGCGAAAAGCAGACACCATAAATTTTACAGCCTTGTGCCTTGTGCCTTTTAGATTAAAATATATTAAGTAATGTAAAGCCATAATCATGACCAGCGTTTTTACCGGAAAAACCCATCGCGTCGTTGTCATTGGTGCAGGAATTGGGGGTCTAACGGCTGGTGCACTCCTTGCCCGTCGGGGTTACTCGGTGTTAGTCCTCGACCAAGGGTTTGTTCCTGGCGGATGTGCCTCCACATTTAAGCGTCGCGGCTTTACCTTTGATGTGGGGGCGACGCAAGTGGCAGGTTTAGAACCGGGTGGTATTCATCAGCGAATTTTTGAGGAGTTAGAAATTGATTTACCCGCCGCGACTCCCTGTGACCCCGGTTGTGCTGTATTTCTCCCTGGCGAAACCGAACCGATTAACGTGTGGCGCGACTCAGAAAAATGGGCAAAGGAACGGAAACGACAATTTCCGGGGAGTGAACCCTTCTGGCAACTGATGAGTACTCTATTCAATGCCAGTTGGAGATTTCAATCCCGTGATCCCGTATTACCCCCACGAAATCTCTGGGATTTGTGGCAATTAACCTCGGCGGTGCGTCCAGATACGTTGATTACGCTACCGTTTACGTTTATGACGGTGGGAGATGCATTGCGGGGCTATCGACTCTATGACAATCAGCGTTTGAGAACCTTTCTGGATTTACAGCTAAAGCTTTATTCCCAAGTCAATGCCGATGACACCGCTTTACTCTATGCTGCAACTGCCCTCGGCGTTTCCCAAGCCCCCCAAGGACTGTTTCACCTCAAAGGGAGTATGCAGGTGTTGAGCGATCGCCTAGTTGCCGCGTTGGAGAAATGGGGTGGTAAACTGCTGATGCGCCATACCGTGGAACAGATTCAGGTTTGTGAGGGCAAGGTTATGGGCGTAACGGTGAGAAATCAAAAAACTGGGCAAGTTTGGACAGAATCCGCCGATGAAGTGGTGGCAAATGTCACCGCACAAAACTTGGTCAAGTTACTGGGAAACCAAGCGCCCAAGGGTTATCAGTATCGCGTCGATAAATTACCAAAAGCATCGGGTGCCTTTGTCATTTATCTGGGTGTTGACCAAAGGTCTATTCCTGTAGGTTGTCCGCCTCACCTGCAATTTCTCTACGATTACGACGGTGAGATTGGTGAAAATAACTCCCTATTTGTCTCGGTGAGTCAACCTGGTGATGGTCGCGCCCCAGACGGCAAAGCCACGATTATTGCCTCCTCGTTCACCGATACTCGGATGTGGTGGCAAGGTTCTAAGGAGGATTATGACCACTTCAAACAAAACTATACCCAAGAGGCGATCGCACGGCTAGGTCAGTACTTTGACTTAACCCCTGAAACCATTATCCACCAAGAAACTGCAACACCCCGAACCTTTGCTTATTACACTGGACGCCATCAAGGAATCGTCGGCGGGATTGGTCAGCGAGTTCCGACATTCGGTCCGTTTGGTTTTGCCACTCGCACCCCCATCAATCACTTATGGTTAGTGGGAGATTCCACCCATCCCGGTGAAGGCACGGCTGGAGTTAGCTACTCAGCGCTTACGGCTGTGCGGCAAATTCAAGGGTGATGGGTCATTCGTTTATGTCATTCGTCATTAGACAGGGAATTCAAGAGCAGCTTCTGGTTCTATGTCATTGGGGAACAGAGAATATCCTCCCTTACCCTTGTGCCTCCTGATCCCTAAATTCAGAAAGATTCTTTAGCTGGTTTCAGGTACTCTAAAGAAAGAGTTTAACAGAATTGGGGTTTTTTCTTTGTTGGCTGCGTATAACTATTGGTATTATTTGGTTGGGTTGTAGGTCTTGTATATACATAGTTGTTTGGATTAGGGAAAACTGCCGTGGATGGGGGGAATCAGCAACGAATCTTAGGTTATTTCATCGAAGAGGCGAAAGAACACCTAGACACTCTCGAACAAGGGTTATTGAATGTGCAGCAGACTGCCCAAGACCCAGAGATGGTTAATGAGATGTTTCGTGCGGCGCATTCGGTCAAAGGGGGGGCGGCGATGCTTGGCTTTAGCAGTCTGCAAAAAGTTGCCCACCGCTTAGAGGATTGTTTGAAGATTCTCAAAGAACATCCAGTTAAGCTTGACCGTCATGTCGAGAGTTTATTCTTACAAGGCTACGACACTCTCAAAGACCTCATCGAACAACTCCAAGGACCCTTTGGTCTGCGGGATGATGAAGCCGATAAAATGGTGAAAGCCGCCGAACCGACGTTCAAGGAATTGCAGGCGTACCTGGAACGGTTAGTTGGTGGTGGTGAACCAAAAACTGCCGCCCCAGCACAACCAGCAAGGGGTGGAGCCAAAGCGGCGGGTCAAGCACCTGGAAACTTTTCTGCTCAGGTGACAGGTATCCTCAAGCAAATGTTGCAGCTATTCAAACAATCAGAAACACCCGCCAATCGTCAAAAGCTGCAAGAGCATTGCCATAAGCTAGCGAAACTCGCCCAAACGGTTGAACCGTGGCAACTTTTGGTGAAAAATGCTTCTGATGCGATCGCAAATTCGCAAAATTCGTTCCACTCTCTAGCACCTATCATTATTAAAGAACTCAAACAAGCTAGCGATCAAGTCCAACAAGGAAAAGAGAATGCTCTAAAGGCAAGTCCGGCGTTACAGAAATTGGCGAGAGCTACCCCCAACCAAGGCGGTGCTAAACAGATTACGATTACTGTAGAACCCAAAGAGGCGGCTCGCGCGATCGTCAAAGCCTTTGATAAACGCCAACTTACTCAACTGACTAAATTACTGGTTCAAGCCACTCGCACTTCTTCGTAGGTGATATCAAATGCTTCTTGCGCCCAATTATTGATATATTTGGCTTTATAGACGATCGCGATTGCCTTCGGCACAAGCGAAGCTTATCGCACTCATAACCAAATCCATGCGATCGCGTCTTTTTTCTGATATACTTTTACCTTATGAAAATGTGTCCGCCTGTAGGGGCGCACGGATGGTGCACCCTTTATCAATATCAATCCTCCTCATCACCAAGCAATTGCGACAAATCTTGCAATCGCTCTTGGGCAGCACGAAGGACTCGATGGATTTGCACGATATCCTGGCTATCTGGGGCGTTACCTGTAACCACTGTAAATAGAATTCGATATTGATTTTTATAGAGCAATTGTCGCACAGGTCGATTTAGGTATTGGCTTTCAATGGCAAGGGGGCAGCGATTTGGAAAGTTCTCTAGGGTTAGCATGATTTCGTAGCAGCCTCTAACCCACTGATGAGCTTGATCTACGGAATAGCCCTTCATCCAGAGAAAAATACCCTCGACATCCGCTATGGCAGTGGGTGAGATTTCAATCTGGTATGCTATACTTTTGACGTAATTGCACAAAGGCTTCGTCTAAGGGCATACCTTGATGCTGTTCAAATTCATCCAGGCTTTTGCGAATTCCGGCTAGGGATTCTAAGAGTTCGATGCGTTCTAGGAGGCGTTGGTAGCTTTCCGCGTCTTGGACGACGACGGCGGCTTTGCCGTTCACCGTTAACACGATGGGTGCCTGGGTGTCTTTGAGAGTGGTTAAAAACGCTTTGGCGCTTCGTTGAAAGTCGGATAGGGGATGAATATTGCGAAGGTTGAGAGACATGGCTACCGCCCAATCATACAGACGAATAGTTCTATGATAATTAGCTGAAAATTATTTGTCTATCGGTTTTGGGAATGTGCCTATAGTGATCCACGATCTGGCACGATTCCACCATGTAATATCGACGAGCGATCGCACTCAAACCAAATCCATGCGATCGCGTCTTTTTTCTGGTATACTTTTACCTTATGAAAATGTGTCCGCCTGTAGGGGCGCACGGATGGTGCGCCCTTTGTCAAACGTTGCGCCCAATTATTGTCATATTAAACTCAATATACGATCGCGAATCGCATCCCTTCTGCTCAACCCAATCACCACGCGATCGCACAATCTCTTTCCTCAACCTCACCCAAACGCGATCGCCTTCGGCACAAGGGAAGCTTATCGCACTATCTTCAAAAGCCACAATTTTACAGGGGAAGATATTGGACTCGGTTGCTACAATCTCCAGGTTCACAGGCTTTTGCAATTAATTCCAAATCTCGCACACAGTCTCCAATAGAAACGTTCCGCTGATGAGCATAAATAACGCCTGCAAAATTTATCCCCTCTACCTGACGCCGATGAGCTTCTGAAAGGAAGTCATCGTCTTGGGAGAAGATAACCCGCCCAAGTTCTGCGGCACGGTCTAGTAAAATTGGATCAGGGACTCCTGTGCGCTTGTCTTCTTGAGTAGTCAAAACATCTACGCCTCGTTGACGTAACCCAACTGTAATGGGTTTGGGGACTTGTTCATCCATATAAAGAGCGATACTCACTACAATAGCCCCTTTGCTCGCAATTTTTGGGCAATGGGAGATTCTCCTGCTTCCCGTCGGAGTTGTTCGGCAAATTGGTAACGTCGCTCGATATCGGCGTCAAGTTGCTGTTTATGATCCCAGTAATAGGCTAAGGCTGAATAAATTTTACTCAGGGAGACGTGAGGATAGTTGGTGTGTAGTTCTTCGGGAGTCCAGTGGTAAGCTTTAGCTGATGTGATCAGTTCCACAACTTTCATCGTGGTTCCGGCGATAATGGGAACATTGCGCTCATCAAGTTGAATGTATTTGTACTCGGTGGTGGTGAGTGCCATGGTTTTGTGTGCGGAGTGCGGTGATAATTGAGTCTTTTCTCATTTTATCTTTTGAGGGGGCCTGGGGGAGCTATAAGACCCACGCCATAATTTTTTATTTGGCGTTGGGATACACGCTCACTCCCCCATGTTAATTTTAGGGACATTGAATCCCTAAAATTAACAAATAAAATCGGATAGCTATTGTTAATAATGAAATGAAAATGGTATCATTTTTCTACCGAATAACTAACGGTTGCCTTGACTCAAACGAACACAGTACTTAGGTAAAAAGCTTCCAGTTCAATTGGTAGCAATGTACGCATGGGCTGTGCGGAAAGGAAACTGCCTGGGCAATCGGTCTGCCGGGGAATAAGTCATGAGGCTGTTCTAGGTAAGTGGTGCAACTCCGCATTTGGAAATAACCAGGAAAACCTTATCGTGAGGTAAGGAACCCCACACCAAATCATATATTATGGTGTGGGAGGATGTCACTTAATAGTCAAAGGCATTACGATCGCACTCTCTCCTTTCAACCTCACTCAAACAGCGATCGCACTATTTTTCTGGTATACTTTTAGAGTGGGAAAATGTGTCCGTCTGTAGATAAGGTTTCGGTTCTGTTGAATGACGTCCTGTCGGAGATGTTATGCTTTAAACCAAACGCGATCGCACCTTTTAAAGTAGCGGCATAAAGCTAATGCAGTCTTGGTATTCATCTTCCAAAGCTGCCTCCGCCACAATCATCAACTCCTCCATAATTTGTCCCATAGTCATATCATCAATTGAGAATGAATATCCCCGGTACATGACGACTTGCTGCCAGGTGTTCGGCTAAATGAACGGGCATTGTTTTCCGGTTATTCGTAATCAGAATAAATCTATTTTCTTCACACCAGCAGAGAATTTCTGAATCGGGAGTGCCTTTGGGGGGTGCATTGGGATCGCCAATCACCCATACTTGTAATTGATGATTACGTTTCAACATCTGTGTGCGATACACCAGGGGGATATGTTCATCCAGGAGATATTTAATCGTCATCCAGTAACCTCTACGTTTGAGGTTTCCGGTTGAGACGCTACTTGTTTTTTTGCCTGCAATTGCCGTAGCTTTTCAATAAAGGGTGGCGGATTTTTACGCTGTTGTTCTCGCTTATGATGACTCCATGCCAACCAATCGGCTAGATAAGCGCTCACGGTTTCTTGGTTGTGCAAGTAGTATAAAATAGTGGCATGAACCTGTTCGAGCGTTACTGTGCGATAACGGTCTGTTATGGCTTCGGGAGTTTGAGCGCGATGGATATATTGGTAGAGGATATGTTCAATGCCGATGCGCGTTCCTTTGAGGCGAATGTCATCAGGGGCTAAAAAATCAAAGTAGTCTTCTAATTGCATGAGTGTTCTCGGGTTTTAGGGGCTTTGTCGCTTATTCATGTTTTACCATTTAGAGGGGGTAGCAGGCGATTGGAAAAAAGGGATAGCTTAATTTTTGAGGCGAGATCGCACTCTCTCCCCTTCAAAATACCGCAAACGCGATCGCACATCACACCCCAATCCAATGACTACGCGATAGCATCCCTTCTATTCAACCCAATTAACACGCGAATCGCACTTTCTCCCTTCAACTTAACCCAAACAGCGATCGCACATCACACCCAAATATTATCACGCCCGCGATCGCATCCCTTCTCCCCATCTCCTTTTCCCGCCTCAATTAGAACGGCAAATGATAGTTATTCATTAATGCATATTGGGAAAATTCGGGGTCATCTTGCCAATGTGACGGATTTGCCCGAATATAATGGGGTGTATGAGGAGATTTCGCCGGGGATTTCCTAGAGCTGTCTTTTTTCTCCCTTGATGGGGGCGCTGTTGCTCATGCCCTGGAAAAATCAAATCCTTCTATGTAGTTGTTTTTTTCAGTTGTTCTTCTTCATCTTTAGGCTTGAACTCAAGATTCCTTCCTTGTTCTTCAAAGGTTTCGTATGCCCTCCTCTCCGGATACCTTTCGGCAAATTCTGATAATATACTTTTCCATCCTAATTCTCTGTATACTGCGTATATATCTATCTCGTTGATATTCCACTTTATACCTTTTTTCTCCTGGTTTTTTTGTACGCACTCGTTTCTTTAAAGGTTTTCGCTCCTGTACTTAATACATCTCCTGTCATATGCTGAAACATATGTATCCATTCCTCCAAAAACACAGGTAAAAACATCCCAGCTAATTGATTATCATTCTGAGGTGTATGCCAGTTTTTTGCTGTTGCTGTTGCCCATGTTTGACCAGTTTGTCAGCTTTTCTTTTATTCCTCCTTTTGTCCTATGGGTGCCTATGATCACCGCACGCTGGATTCGTGATGAAGTTACCGTAGCGAAATATTCCGGATATTGACGCTCTGTTTGCTGTAATCGCTGCACCGCGCCCCCATTCTGCTGCACAACATGAGTCAACTCATGCGCCAACAACTCCTGTCCCCCCCAACTTGACGGCTCATACGCCCCGGAGCGAAAGAAAATATCTTCCCCCGTCGTAAACGCCTTCGCCTGAATCGCCTGATTCAACTCATCCGAGGTAGCATCTGTGTGAACCTTCACACCACTAAAATCTGCTCCAAATACTTGTTCCATTGGCTTACGAATAGTTTCCTATGGTTTAGGTTTATCTGTCAGGATTCGCACAAGGCACCCAAGGCGTAAGCATCTGCGGCGCCCTTCACATCGGAAATCGAGCTTCGTGCAGCGCTGCGTTTGGCGAGATTCTTCGCTTCGCATTCGCTGCGCTCAGAATGACAAGGAATGGACGCTTATTCTTGCTCCCCTCTCTCCTGGTGGATACTGCTGGTCATTTAACCAGGGGGTTTGACCCCTCCCTAGCCCTTACTTTTTTCGTCTCGTATAGCAATCGCTATAGCGGTTAGAACGCATCATTGGTTAGAGACGTTGCATGCATAGAGACGTTGCATGCAACGTCTCTACATAATATGGGGGCAGAGGGACTTGAACCCTCACGACCTTTTACGGTCAACGGATTTTCATTCTCACTGTAGCTTTCGCTACTGCCTTAATCAGCACTTGAGAATTGGACTCTCCCTTTACCCTCGGCTTTACGTTAGGGTAGCTCCCGTCGAGTCTCTGCACCTTCCGATAAGTTTTGAATTTTGCCCCTTCGCTTCGCTCTAGGACATGGTGGGTGAATTTTGAGTTAGTTTGTTTTAACTCATAACTCAGCACACAACACTCAAAACTCTCTTATCGGCTTGGCTCAGGATTGCCCTATCTGTTTACAGACGTAGGTTTCCCTGAGTTTGAGAGCATCCACTTGACAGATTTCTCCATCAAGGCTCAATTTACTTAAGTCCGTAGCGTCTACCATTCCGCCACGCCCCCCTGTCGGGTTGTGCTTCGGTATTAAAGTTTACCTCAAAACCTCCGCACTTGTCTATTGGAACATTAAATGGGGCAGATTGGCAACTAGAAAATCTGAGGAACCCGGACAAGGTAAGATAGTAAGGGCGATAAAGGAGGCTTAGGGTAGCCTGACACTGGGCTATTCAACTCTTGATTCTCCGATCGCCTATATTTGAGAGACCTGTTGCCGCTATAAGACAGACCATCGTCAGGAACCTCAGCCTAAAGGCATGAGGCTTGAAAGAGAAATCTAACAAGCCATTCTGACCAGCTTAAGTCTTAA
>NZ_JBKHUP010000043.1:0-62270 GCF_046565525.1 Coleofasciculus sp.
AAAACAGATGGTTATGCTTATGTCCACAAAATCCAGAGATGTCCATTGATGCGAGCGATTAGAGGAATAGCGATCGCGGTTGACTTGAGCCAAATATTGTGTAGGCTGGGTTGAGGAACGAAACCCTCCCAAAGCTGATGTGACCAATGACAAATGACCAATGACCAAGCTACCCTAGGGAAGCGGGATTTGACTGATTTGGGTTTCAGTTATGGCAGGACATAGTAAATGGGCAAATATTAAGCGCCAGAAGGCGAGAGTGGATGCGGTGAAGGGAAAAACCTTTGCCAAACTCTCACGAGAAATCATTGTAGCTGCCCGTAGCGGCGTTCCTGACCCGAATGGGAATTTTCGCTTACGCACCGCGATTGAGAAGGCAAAGGCGGCGGGTATTCCTAATGATAATATTGACCGGGCGATCGCGAAAGGGTCGGGTCAATTTGATAGTGGTAGCGATAACCTAGAAGAGATTCGCTATGAAGGGTATGGTCCTGGAGGTGTGGCGATTCTAATTGAAGCCCTTACCGATAATCGTAACCGCACGGCAGCAGATTTGCGATCAGCATTTACGAAGAATGGCGGGAATCTAGGGGAAACGGGTTGCGTTAGCTGGATGTTTGACCAAAAAGGTGTGGTGACAGTAGCGGGTGAGGTTCCTGAGGATCAGTTATTGGAAGCGTCACTAGCTGGCGGTGCCCAAACCTATGAATGGATTGAGGATGAGGAGGAACCGGGGGCGGATGTCGTAACCGAGGTGACGAATCTGGAACACTTGAATCAAACCTTACAGGATCAAGGCTTTACCGTGCGCGATGCGGAGTTACGCTGGATACCGGGAAATAGCGTCGAAATTACTGATCCAGATGTGGCGCGATCGCTCCTAAAATTAATGGATGCCCTCGATGAGTTGGATGATGTGCAAAACGTCACCGCTAATTTTGAAATGGCAGATGATTTGGTGTCGTTGACAATGGCGTAAGCCATCGTAGGGGTAAAATAGATTCTACGGTTAAATCGGGCGCACATCGGTGCGCCCCTACATTTCTGGTCGTTTAAGCCTTTTCATCGCTTGGTGAATGCTGGGATTGAACTTTTTTAACGGTGGTATCTGCCATGATTAATCTCCTTATTTGATTATCTGTTTGCTAAGCTGATGTGCATTTAAAAGTGGACATTTTCCGTTCCCTGTTCCTCGTTCCCTTAAATTGCCTTACATATAAGGTTCTCTCCCCCAGCTTCCCCAGCTCCCCCAGCTTCCCCAGCTTCCCCAGCTTCCCCAGCTCCCCCAGCTTCCCCAGCTCCCCCAGCTCTTCCTATCTACTACGGAAAGAGCGCAACTCGGTATTAACGGATTTTCTGGGTTTCTTTGTTCTTTAACCCCTCTTTTTGGTGATCCAGACGCAGTTCACCAGATGGGGGTTGACGCAGGGATTCGGGGGTTTGTTGACCCACGGCGCCTTTAGCAACCGTCACTCCCCCATCCACGAGCCATAGTGCTCCGGTGACATAGCTGGCTTGCTCAGAAGCTAGAAACGCACAAACATTGGCAATTTCCTCTGGTGTACCCCGTCGTCCCATCGGCGCCGCCATGATCAGGGTTTCCTCCATCTGAGCGTCCATCGGACCCGTTTCTTTGTGAGTCCAGGCGGTATCAATGGCACCTGGACAGTAACAGTTCGCCCGCACTCCATATTTGGCTTGTTCAACGGCTACACCTTTAACAAAAGCGTGCATCCAGCCTTTGGTTCCGCCGTAGGGAGAATTTTGTGCTACTCCATTAAATCCGGCTTCTGAGCCAGCACAAACTATGTTACCCCGACTTTTTTGCAAATGAGGTAGGGCGTACTTAGTCATCAGGAATGCCGATCGCAGGTTCATCTTCAGGGTTTGATCAAATGCCTCAATCGGATAGTCTTCAGTTTGGGCAGTTGCCAGAAACACACCTGCATTATTGACCAAAATATCCAGTGTCCTGTATTGGTTAATCGTCGCTTCCACACAGGCTTGAGCTTGATTGGTTTCTGAGACATCCCCTCGATCCGCGATCGCTTCCCCGCCAAAGTCGTTGATGGCTTTTGCCACCTCCTCAACTGGATCATCCGGTAGTCCATTGACAACCACCTTAGCGCCTTCTTTGGCAAATTTATGCGCGATCGCTTCCCCGATACCTGTTCCCGCACCTGTCACGATGGCGACTTTTCCTTCTAGGAGTCTACTCACGATCCAAACCTCTTCCCACGACTATTTCTACTCTGTTCTTGTTTTCAACTCATCTCAAATCAATTTTTTCTACATCTATCTTTGGGATGATTTTGCTTGGGGATAATTGGGAAAGTGGGCAACAGTATAGCAATCTGTGTTAATTAATGCTATAAATTTAACTTTTTGATAACCAATACTGATAAATAAATTTCTATCCATCGGTAGACTATTCACAAAAATTAGAGTAAGCTTATATTTATAAAGATTTGTAAAGCACTCACTCAGATAAGGCAAATGGATCGGCGTACATTACTCAAGTATTTGTCAATCGGCGTAGCTGGAACCTCCTTAACCGCTGCCGTACAGTCTCTCGTATCAGCATCTGGTGGGGGAGGTGCTGCATGGGGTTATACCGGATCACTTGGACCTGATGAATGGGGAAATCTTGATCCCGCCTATGCGGTTTGTGGAACGGGAACACGACAATCCCCAATCGCTCTCACAAATCCGGTTAATGTCAATTTTGCCAATGACTTTAGCATTAACTACAACTCGTTTTCCCCAACCATTAGGGATACTGGTAAGACTATCCAGGTTGACTGTCCTCCTGGTAGTACTCTGACCTTGGATGGTAAAACATTTAATTTAATCCAATTTCACTTCCACGCTTCCAGTGAACATACTATAAATAACGAAGTTAAGCCGATGGAAGTTCACCTAGTTCATCAACGTACAGATCCACAGGGAAACGTAGAACTAGCGGTCATTGGCAGGCTCATGGAAGTGGGCAGTTCTGGTACAAACTCTGAGATGGCAAAGATTTTGAACAACCTACCCCCATCAGGTGGAACAACATCACCCTCACTAACCATCAATCCTAAATACTTTCTTCCTAGTGATGGTCTGTTAGGCAGTCTACTGACCGCCCCGCCCCAATATTATCGGTATTCTGGTTCTCTCACCACACCGCCTTGTTCAGAAATTGTGAATTGGATTGTATATAAAGATACGATGAGAATTACATCAGGACAACTCAGCAACTTTACAAACCGATATTCCAATAATTTCAGACCGGTGCAAAACCGGAACGGCCGGCTCGTACTCAAAGATTAATTAAATCCACGTTTACAGAAAAGGGAAACGAGAACGAGTTTAGCGGGTTAGCGTATTTCGGCTAACCCCCAAAAATCAATCCTTAACCCCCAACCGCCGCCAAGGTAGTGGGTTCAGCAGGCGTCGCTTCTTGTTCTCCCAGGCGATTGTGATAAAGGTCAGCTAAACGCTGTTCGTATTCTGCCAACTCCTTTTCAATCTGAGTAAACAGTACGGTTGATGTTGGATCTGTGAATTGTTTCCGCAGATTATAAGCATCGACAACACCCGTTTGGATGTCACCCAAGGCATGGCGTAAAATTGATAAACTGTCGCTCGGTTGCAGCCAATTTTGTAAGGCGGCGTAGGCGTCTGTCGCCACTTCCGGAATGGATTCAAACGCCTGAAAATCTCTCAAACGATTCTCCAGCATAATAATATGATGCTGCTTATTTTCGATGATTTCTTGCAGTAGCGATCGCAACTCGACATCAGGCACTTTTTGGGCATAATACTCAAAGGCTTTTCGCCCATATCGTTCCCCAGCTAAAGCCGTATTCAATCCATTAACAATGTCGCTTTTGCTACTACCCCCCCAAGCTTCTGCCAATTGCCACCATTGAGCGGTCGTATCCTTTTCATCGGGTAACGCTTGATCCGGAATCCCTAAACCCAATCGGGTGAGAATGGCGGTAGTAAAGATTGCCAAATCACCGGGTTGACGAGAGGTAATCAGATTCCCATCCACCACTAAGGGTTCATCCACATAGTTAGCACCGGCGTTCGTCATATCCTTGCGAATGGAGAGAAATCCGGTAGCATTTTTGCCCTGAAGTAAATCCCCTTCAATTAATACTTGGGGACCGTGGCACACCGCCGCGACGAGCTTATTCAACTCCATGGCTCCTTGCACAAATTGTACGGCATTAGGGTTATTTCGCATCGTATCCGGCGCCATCCCTCCGGGGATAACTACAGCATCGAAACTTTCTGGACGTGCTTCGGTTACTGTACCATCCGGTTTAATCGAAACCTTCCCTTGTTTTCCCTGATAGGTTTCATTCATGCGCGAACCCAGAACCACAACCTGTGCCCCTGCTTGTTGCAGCGCTTGATAAGGGATTTGAAACTCGGAATCTTCAAAATTCTGATCAATCAGAATGGCAACTTTTTTGGCTCTATTATCGGTTATCATCATCAGAATTGTTAACGACTTGATCTGGTAAAATATTGGACTTGTATTCTTTCAGCCACGAATAATACGACGGGCTAAACAGGTATTATGGATTAAGTATTCTCAGCTTATGAACGGTTCCGGAAAAAGTCATCTCTCAAAAGAAAGAAATAGGGTTCGCTCTGGGGTAATAAACCGATTTACCTGGGAAACGCTAAGCTGTTGGGTGGGAGTAGTAACCTACTGCCGTAGTACAGCTAAAATTGTGGAATAGATTGGGTTCGTAGTAGGGGCTTTAGCCCCTGATTTTATGGGTTTTCTGGTTGTAAGGCTAATCTACCAAATTAGCTTTGCCACACCACTACTGCCGTAGTACAGCTAAAATTGAGGAATAGGTTGTAGGTTGGGAAAAGGCAAGGAAACCTAACAAAAGATAGGGCTCGCATCCCTTACTACGAACGAACCCAAGCTAATCTATACAAATTAGCTGTGTCACACCACTACTAAGGAGATATGGATGGAACCTGAAAACATAAACCAATCCCAGTCAAACCCGATATCATCAGACGAAAGTCAGGTTAAAGAATCGACAAACCGTATGGCAAGCGGCGAACCCACCACTACCGATATAGATGCTAACCTCTACCAGGCAAAAGTAAGCGGCGACGAAGCGATTGGGGGTTTAGCATCCACACCGGAGCAAAATGTAACCCAGGAGATAGAGCGAGTAGTTGGTGTAGCTGGCGCTCAAAAAGAACCGGCGCAAGTCACGGATAAGCTAAAACGGCGGGATGAGAAGCGTTGGGAATTAGATCCGAAGTCCTCTGAAGATTATCAAGAACACGGACTATAGAATGTTGGTTGGCGTAATAGCAATTAGCGGCAGATAATACCCAATCCGCCTTTATCAATGGATAATTAATAATTGATAATTGACAATTGATTAATTGGGTCTAAGACCTCTTCGTTTACGAAGAAATTAAAAAAGATTTTCCTTAATTTCAATCCTCTTCTTTTAAGGAGAGATCATTATCCATTGTTCATTATCCATTGTCAATTTATGAATACCCCCTGCAAGAAGAGGCGATTGAAATCGCGGAACCACACAAACTTTCGTCCGCCTGCGCGGACTGAGTTATAACAGGGGCAGCCAACCCGGATTTGGTATAAGAAGTCAAAAGTTACAAGCAATAATTTTGAGTATTGAAGCCTACACTGAGCTGGCGCTACGGTGTGGGTAATTCACGCGCTAATCGTATGAAGCTTGAGCAAGTTCGTTCCGCCTGGGATTTTTGTCGGAATCCCAGCGATAATCAAAATTTTGTCTCCCGCTACCACTAAATTCCGTTTTAATAACTGAGTTTGGGCTTGATTAACTAGCTCTTCAAAAGACTCAACTTCTTGCTCGATTAACAGGGGTTTAACCCCCCAAACTAAATTCAAGTTGTGGTAAACTTCTAAATTAGGAGTTAGAGCAATAACAGGCACTCCTGGACGCTCGGCGGCGGCTAGTTTGGCGGTGTGTCCTGTACTGGTGAAAGCCGCAATACAGCGCAAATCCATAATCTTATCAATCGTGTTGAGCGCTTCACTCAGAGCATTGGCTTCACTGGTTGCGGCTGGGGGATAGTTGACAAACTTAATTTCTGGTTCCACATCCGTGGCAATACGGGCTAGCATTGTCACGGCTTTAAGTGGATATTTACCCACGGCTGACTCCCCGGAAAGCATAACCGCATCGGTGCCATCAATAATTGCATTAGCCACATCGCTGGCTTCAGCACGAGTTGGACGGGGATTATTAATCATACTGTCGAGCATTTGGGTTGCTGTGATTGCTGGAATCCCCTTTTGGTTACAAATCCGAATAATTTTCTTTTGCAGAAACGGGACTTTTTCCGGACTCATTTCTACACCCAAATCTCCCCGTGCTACCATGATACCGTCGCACTCATTAATAATGGCTTCTAAGTTCGCGATCGCTTGAGGTTTTTCGATTTTGGCAATCACTGGTAGGGATGAGGCATTGTGTTGCTGGAGAAATCCTTTGAGAGTACGAATATCTTCGGCAGAACGCACAAAGCTTAAGGACACCCAGTCAACCCCTTGAGCAATGCCAAATTCTAAATCTTGTCGGTCTTTGTCTGTCATAGAGGGTAGGCGATTTAGGCTCAATCCGGGTAGGTTAACCCCTTTACGGCTTTTGAGTATACCCCCTTCGACGACTTGACATTTAACGGTATTGCCGTCAATTTCCTCAACCCGAAGTTCTAAAAGTCCATCATCCAGCAGAATCTGCACTCCGGGTTCTGCTTCTTGAGCCAGGTGGGGATAGTCGATAGCAACGGTTTTCGCTTGATGATTGAATTCAGAAAGGGGAACGAAGGAAATGGATTCTCCTTGAACCAAGTTAAGTCCTGCATCGGGCAGTTTCCCGACTCGAATTTTCGGTCCTTGTAAGTCTTGGAGTAACGTAATCGGTGTATCTAATTCCTCTTCAATAGAACGTAGCAAAGAAATGGTGTGAGCATGGTCATCGTAGCTACCATGGGAGAAGTTTAACCGTGCCACATTCATTCCCACTTGCACCATTTGCTTGAGGATGTCTGGTGAATTACTTGCAGGACCAATGGTAGCAACGATTTTAGTGCGATTGCTTAGAGGTTTCATTATCAATTAATTATTCCTAAATTGTGGTAGGGGCACGGCATTGCCGTGCCCTATTATCTTATTTATCTCGTCCCGTTATCTCTTCCCGTCTATTTACGCTGGTTTCATCGTCACAATACCATAAGCATCCGTTGCCAGATAATCCTGGGCAGCCTGTTGAATCTGGTGAGCATTGACCGCTTGAATGCGAGCCGGATAATTTAAGGCTGGGGTTAAATCACCTAATTGGGAGTGATAATAACCATATAGACTGGTGCGATCGCTCGGTTTCTCATTACTGAAAATGAATCGATTCGCCACTTGGGTGCTAATTCTGGCAATGTCCGCCCCATCGACGCATTCCGTTTGTAACCGACGAATATGCTCCGCAATCGCCGCTTCCACAATTTCTAAGTTCTCTGTGGGAAGCTGGGCGGAAATATAAAATATTCCCTGTAGCTGCTGGGTCATATTACTCACCCCAATATGAGTCACCAGTTGACGGTCTTCGCGCAAATCTCGCACCAACCGCGACATCCGCCCCTGTCCTAAAATAGCGGCTAAAACGTCTAATGGATAGGTACTTTCTAACTGTGTTAGTCCCGGTACTCGCCAAACCATGACCAATCGCGCCTGCTGTAATGTCGAGTCTACATACTCTTGGCGCACAATGTCGGTAAACGGCGCTTCTGGCTTATAGGTAAGACGGGATGATTGGGGATTGGGCGAAGCATTCGCGTTGGGATTTTGACCGACAACCGATAAATCTGGGCGCATAAGCTTCGCCCCTACGTGGGCAAATCCTTGGGCTACTGTTTCAATCAACTCCTCCACAGGTAAATTGCCCACCGCTACGGCTGTCATCGTTTTGGGCTGATACCAGGTGCTGTGAAAGTCTCGCATCTGCTGAGAGGTTAAGGTTTCAATCACAGATGTGGGTCCAAGTACCGGGCGACGGTAGGGGAGGTAGTTAAAGCTGGTTTCTAACGCCCGCCGAAAGGTGCGGCGACGGGGACTATCTTCCGAACGCCGAATTTCTTCTAACACTACTAGCCGTTCCCGTTCAAAGGCGTCATCGGGAATGAGGGGATTTAATACCACATCCAGTTGCAAGGGCGCGAGTTGAGCAAAATCCTTGGGTGCTGTGGTGATGTAGTAATGGGTGTAATCATGACTCGTTGCCGCATTAGTCACCGCACCACGTTCTTCAATCAGCCGCTCAAATTCGCCACTGTTCAGGCGTGGTGTTCCCTTAAAGACCATGTGTTCGAGAAAATGCGCCATACCGTTAATCGGGTCAGGTTCAACGGCGGAACCCACATTCACCCAGACATTCAGGTTAACCGCATCGACAGGCATCTGTTCTGCCACAATGGTTAGACCATTCGGTAATGTCTCAAGGGTTGGGGCATTTAGAGGTGGAGTTTTGAGCAGAGTTGAGGTCATTCGTTACTCGCTTGCTTTGCAGTTGTGCCATGTTTCTCTATGTTAATGGGTTTGTCAGATTCCCCCGGCATATCCTAGTGCAGCGCGGCAAAAATACTTGAGCAGCTTTGTAGATACGATGAAGCAGGGGGAGCAGGGGGAGCAGGGGTAACAGGACGGTAAAATAAAACCATATTCTCTGAATTTAGACTGAAGGGGGAACATGAAGTTTATTAGTCCTAAAGTCGATTATGCCTTTAAAAAAATATTTGGCTCTGAACAAAGCCAAGCAATTTTAATCAGCTTTCTCAATGCCATAATCTATGGGGGTAATCAGATTATTCAATCCTTAACGATTGTCAATCCCTATAATCCGGGTCAGGCGATGACGTTAAAAGATACTTACCTAGACGTAAAAGCTGTTTTAGAGGACGGATCTATCGTCATTATTGAAATGCAAGTAGCGCGGGTAAGTGCTTTTAGTAAACGGGTTGTTTATAACCTGGGGAAAGCCTATACCAATCAGTTGGGTATAGGAGAAAATTATCTAACACTCACCCCGGTCATTGCTTTGACAATCACCGACTTTATCCTGTTTAACCAGACGACTGATGTGATCAATCAATTTGTTTTTCAGGAAAAGACGAAAAAATTTGAATATCCCGATGCAGAATTACAACTATTTTTTATAGAATTGCCAAAGTTCAAGAAAACCCTATCTGAATTAAGCAGTTTAAGCGATAAGTGGATTTATTTTATTAAAGAAGCGGCAACCTTAGATACAATACCAGATAAATTAGGGGAAGTCAATGAAATAGAACTCGCTTTAACGATTGCTAATCAAGCGGAAATGACTGTAGAAGAGTTAGAATTCGTCGAGCGGCGAGCGATGATGTTCCAAGATGAGAAAGGACGGATCATTTATGCTCAAGAAGAAGGCAGAAAAGAAGGCAGAAAAGAAGGGCGAAAAGAAGGAAAAATAACGGAAGCGATCGCGTTAATCTTGCGTCAACTCAAAAAGCGCTTTGGCGAGATTCCCATGGCGATAACTAGCCAAATTGAGACGTTATCACTTGAAGAGTTGGAAAGTTTAGGAGAAGATTTTTTAGACTTCAATCGTTTGGCAGATTTGGAACATTGGCTGGAAGCAAGGGGCGATTGAAATCGCTGCTACACAAACAAAGTCCGCCTGCGCGGACTGGGTTATAACGGGGGTGGATAACCCGGATTTGGTAGGAATTATTATCGCTGCTTTCTGCATTGGCGCAAATAGTATTTGGCGTTGATTCAGGGGAATTTACGGTTAAATTTGATGGCAATTTGTGAGGAATTTTGGCTTATTGGGTATTCTTCCCTAGGATATTGGAATTACTCTAAGTCAGTCGCTTTATAGGTTTTATGGGTACGGCTTTGAGGGTGCGATCGCGCTGATCCACCCTTTGAGCTTTTATTACTCAATTTTTATCGATTTTTAATTACTATACTCCTTGCCTCAATCGCTTTTTATATCTCTTTTATTTCATGTTTTCAAGGGAAGCTGTTCAAGCGGCTCTCGCCGTATGGGGAATGAAATCAATATTTAGTTTAGGACGTTTCCCATGAATAAATGGATTGACCGAGCAAAGCGAGTAGTTCTCGTACTTCAAGCAATTTATTTCCTTATTGCAATTCCAGTGGTCGGTTGGCAAGCCTATTCTTTCCTTGAGAATTCAGGATTTCTTGACGAATTATTGGACAATCGCTTGGACAATCGGGACGAATAGTCTAATTCCTAACCTTCTGGTTCTATTGCTGGAGGGTTAGGTTTTCTACATAACTCATGTCTCACAGTTCCCTGTATGCCTGCATTGGCATTCTTTCTTCTTGTCTCCCTTGTTACTCTGCTATGTACATCCCCAACTCTCGCTTCCACGTAAACGATACATTCTCATCATCCACCTCATCCCCCTCCTGACTAATTCGCTGTTTATGTTCCAACTCCATCTGTCGCATATATTGCCTCAAAACACCGCCCACAGCCACACCTCTGGTTTGGTGCAGTTGGCGGGTTAACTCCAGAAACCATTCTCGATTCGCCACTAAGTCTGATTCCTTTACCTGATACTTGAGGATTTCTGGGATAATCACCGTTGGGTCATCACTCTTCGCGATCGCACTCACATGGAGGACAGGTGTATAATCGATTCGCAAACACTGTTGCCATAATTGTCCCCACTTGGCTTTGGCAATATAGCCATGACTAAAATAGGATGGTGGCACCATCGCCAACACATGGAAATGGGGATGTGCTGATTCTCCATCCTTACCTTTTGTCACTTCCACCGATTTAACCCATCCCTTAGCGGACCAAGCTTTTAACTCCGTCAACCGCTTAAATCCTCGATTCATCCAATTTAACGTGGTTCGCAATTCCTCCAAACGACAATTCTGAACCGTCAACGTGATAAACAGCCAACGGGATTTAGGATAATCTGCAACAACTTGAGGAATCACCTTATACGCCCTAGCTTTCCACATCAGACTTCGCCGCCACTGACAAATCGGACAGTGACGCACTCGACAAAATCTGGCGTAAGATAGTTTAAATTCGAGCAAATCCTCCGTTGACTCTGGGACTAGGCAAAACTCCAGGAATTTGGCACAATCACGCATCCGATGGGCATAGCGATTAAAGCTACCTTTACCTTGCCTGTAAAAACCCGAGATAATATCAGCATTGGCTCGATGCTTTTCCCAAGCTTTATGATCGGGAGACAGGTTCGATAAACTTATCTGCGCCATGAGTTAATCTCTGGATATATAATTTTTGAATTAGTTGTCCTTTTTTAGGATTACATATTATCCTTTCCAATTTCTTAACCCCCCTTAATCCCCCGTGCAAAAAAAGCGAAGCATCCTCTGTTCTCCCCCCTTGCAGGGGGGAACGAGGGGGGTAGGGGGGAAACTAAAGACGGTGTGGTTCCCTCCCGATTCCCTCCCCTTGATAAGGGGAGGGTTAGGGTGGGGTTGTTTAAGACTCGCGCCCGCCCCGACAAACTCTCACAGGCGCTTCTTTCGCCATTTACCCCAGCGTCAACATTCCAGTTGCAAAATTCACCGCCAGTGGTAGCATCTTCAACCACTGCAAACCGAGTAGCGGTTCGGATATACCTGATCCAGCTAATACTGGAATAATATATTCCCTTTCATCCAGAAAAACCCTGCCTTCATATATATCAAAAAAATCCTCCCCTTGTACCATTCGCATCGCACGTTCACTTTCAATCATCGACCAACCCAAGCTTTGGACATCTTGAGCATCAAGCGCTAAATAGCCCGTTGTAAAGCCTGTATCTAATAACACATCAATGGGGTATCTTTCTGCATCAGCGCCAACTAAATCAATTTCAAAGATCAATTCACCAATCTCACCAAACTTGCCTGAAATCATATCTTGCCACAAGTTCCGGTTTCGTTAAGGCGCATAATTCCCACCATACCGCTTGGGTATTTTTGACGCGCTTTTTCCATCGCCACGTCTTCATCCGGATCAATAAAATAATCCCCACTGTTTGGTTCAATAATCATAAACCAGTTGTAATGATCTCGGATGAGTTGAGGGCTGACTTGAGCAAAAATCTCTCGATAGCGCTTTATCCGGGCATTTTTTTCCGCTTCCCGTCTGGCTAACTCCTCTGGGGGTATCGTATATTCCGGAAATAGTCTGCCTTGGCGACGAGGACGAACGGATTTGGTGCGAGTCATTGGTTTAATTCTTAGAGAGTAGCGAGGATACAATTATTTTACAAGACTTAAACCAGCAGAATTGACACTTCCCGCTTTAGCACAGCTAGTGCATGACGACTTTTTAAGCAGCGTGCAAACTAGGGTGAATGTCACGCTCCTTAAGGCTGGTGGGCAATGCCCACCCTACTTAGCACAGACAGATAGGATAGAACGATTATCATAGAGGATGGTAACAGGATGGATTGATATCGGTTTCCTCCAGTTAGAGTAAATTCTTATGTCAGTTTTCAGTAAAATTATCAGTGTAATTATTGCCGTAATTATTGGCTGTGGCGGTGTGCTTGGCTTCTTTTATGCCATGAATTATCTAGCCAACACCTTACCTCATAAATGGCAATCGCGAATTCTACCTTGGATTTATCTCGCTCCCGCCCTGCTGGTGCTGACGGCATACTTGATTTTACCCACGCTGAACACAATTTACATCAGTTTTCTGGATCGGCGATCGCAAAATTTTGTCGGACTAGAAAATTATAAGTTTGCTTTCACCAGTGAGGCGATGCTGGTGGCGTTTCGCAATAATTTGTTGTGGCTGGTTCTGGTGACGGGGTTTAGTGTCGGGTTTGGCTTGATTCTGGCGGTACTCATGGATAAGGTACGGTATGAACCTATCGCCAAGTCCCTCATCTTTTTACCCATGGCAATTTCTTTTGTCGGCGCGAGTGTGATTTGGCGGTTTGTCTATGCCTTTCGTCCAGCCGGATCAGAGCAAATTGGTTTACTCAATGGTATCATCACCAGCCTGGGATTTGAACCCGTGGGTTGGTTAGTGGAACGCTCGATTAACAATTTTGCCCTAATTGCGATTATGATTTGGCTGCAAACCGGCTTCTGTCTGGTGTTGCTTTCCGCAGCGGTTAAAGGGATTCCCAAAGATATTATCGAAGCCGCCCGGATGGATGGGGCGAGTGAGGTACAAATTTTCTGGCGGATTACTATCCCGATGATTCGTTCCACCTTGGCGGTGGTGACAACCACAGTGGTGATTATGGTACTTAAGGTGTTTGATATTGTCTTTGTGATGACGGCGGGGAATCAAGGCACAGAAGTGATTGCTTCGCGGATGATTAAAGAAATGTTTAACTATCGCGACTATGGCAGGGGGAGTGCGATCGCGGTTATCTTATTACTAGCAATTGTACCAATTATGGTCGTCAATATCCGCCGCTTCCGTCAGCAAGAGGCAAGTCGATGAAATCTAAACGTCGCCGTAAATCGAATTCTGTGAAACATCTGTCTCATCAGTTGCGAAATGCCTTCAATAGCCTTCCGGTTCATCTGAGTTTAATCGTCATTTCCTTAATTTGGACATTACCCACCGTTGGCTTGTTGATTAGTTCCCTACGCCCGAAGGATGACTTGTTGGAAAGTGGCTGGTGGATGGTGTTTCAACATCCCTTTGATTTCACCCAATATCAGTTAGGTAATTATATCGATGTTTTGACGGCGGAAGGAATGGGACAAGCGTTTCTGAATAGCTTTGCCATTGCCATTCCCGCGACACTTATTCCCATCGCTATCGCCACATTTGCCGCTTATGCTTTTTCTTGGATGACGTTTCCGGGGCGTCAGTTGTTATTTATTTTAGTGGTGGGGTTGTTGGTTGTCCCCTTACAGATGACGCTGATTCCGGTATTGCGATCTTATAATCATTTGGGATTATCGGGTTCGTTTTTAGGCGTGTGGTTAGCCCATACGGGATATGGTATGCCGTTAGGGATTTATTTACTCAGAAATTATATCGGTTCCCTACCCAAGGATTTAATCGAAGCGGCGGCGGTGGATGGGGCGTCGCACTTAACCACGTTTACTCGCTTAATTGTACCCCTTTCTCTCCCCGCGATCGCATCCTTTGCCGTGTTTCAATTTTTATGGGTATGGAATGATTTATTAGTCGCCTTAGTGTATCTGGGAGGAACACCCGATGTCGCCCCCTTAACCATTCGTTTAACTACGTTGGTAGGTTCTCGTGGCGAAGCTTGGCATTTGCTGACAGCCGGGGCTTTTGTCACCATGATTGTACCCCTGATTGTGTTTTTTGCCCTGCAACGGTATTTTGTTCGGGGGATTTTGGCAGGTTCAGTTAAGGGATAATGTCTTATGTGTAGGAACAGGAAACAGAGGGTAATCATCAGCAGTTGAACAACCACGTAGGGGCACGACATGTCGTGCCCTTACCCTAAGCAGAATTTCTGTTTAAGTTCTAATTTGTTATTTATCAATTGCGATTAATGATAAAAAATCATGCTTCTAGTTGATGTCTAGCTTTCTGCTGTTGGAGTTTTACCCAAAGAGTTTCTCGCCCTGGTTTTGGCGGCATTGTGGCAACACGAGCAGCATGATTACGATTGCGCTCCTGCCAATACTGTCGATTTTCTTCAGCCTGTTTCAGAACAATTTGATACTCGGCTTCAACATCAGGGCGATTTGCCTCAATATAGGATAAGGGCTCTCCCGTACTTGTGGTGGAAAAGCCTATATTAGTGATAGATTCCCTAAAAACATTGTTTTGAAAGTCTTGCCCCACAAAGTTTCCAAGAATAATCAGGTTTGCTTATCACCCTAGGTACGGGAGAGCCGCAAAGCTGGACACTTTATCAAGTAAGTATTAATATTTTATATTAGCATACCGTTGGGGCATCTACGTCTAAATTCCCAATTCAGGTTCTAAAATGGCTAGTGTTATTTTTGAAGGCGTCAACAAACAATTTGCTGATTTTATCGCGGTCAATGATTTAAATCTGACTATTGACGATGGTGAATTTCTCGTCTTTGTTGGTCCCTCTGGCTGCGGTAAAACTACCTCCCTACGGATGCTGGCGGGACTGGAAGATATAACCCAAGGCAGTATTTATATTGGCGAGCAGCGAGTCAATGATGTTCCGCCCAAAGAGCGGGATATTGCCATGGTTTTCCAGTCTTACGCCCTGTATCCCCACATGTCTGTCTATGAAAATATGGCATTTAGTCTAGAATTACAAGGGAAGCGTAAAAGCGAAATCAAAACCCGTGTTGAAAGTGCAGCCAAGCAATTAGGAATTGACCATTTACTGTACCGCAAACCCAAAGAACTTTCCGGAGGACAGCGCCAGCGAGTTGCGGTGGGTCGCGCCATTGTGCGGAATCCGGCTGTATTTTTAATGGATGAACCGTTATCCAATTTAGATGCTAAATTACGGGTACAGGCGCGGGCAGAAATTAGTAAACTGCATCATGAATTAGGCACTACATTTATTTATGTCACCCATGACCAAGTGGAAGCAATGACTATGGGAAGTCGCATTGCGGTGATGAATCAGGGAGTTTTACAGCAAGTTGATACCCCAGAAAAGCTGTATAATTATCCGGATAATGTCTTTGTGGCTGGTTTTATTGGGTCTCCAGCCATGAATTTTTTTGATGCTAAGTTAACCAGTAAAGATGAAAAGTTATATGTAAAAGTAGACTCATTTGAACTTCATATTCCTCCAGAAAAAGCCCTATTTTATCAACATTATTCAGGGGAAGAAGTTATCTTTGGGATTCGCCCAGAAAACATCCATGATCCTGACTATATTCCCCCAGGTATTCGTCCCTCCTCTGTTCAAGCCACAGTATCCGTTACGGAAATGATGGGGAATGAAATCATTGTTTATCTGACGACGCCAACAAATCACGAATTCATCGCCAGAGTTGATCCGCGATCGCGCATGAGTGTGGGACAATCGGTTAGTGTGGTGTTTGATCGGTCTCAGTTTCACCTGTTTGACAAGCACAGCCAACAAGCCATTACCTGATTTTCTGTTTCCTTGAACATTGTAGAGACTCCTCCGGTGGAACCTCTCCCGGTGGAACGTCTATCTGACACTCATTCCCCAGGAGGCAACCATTGCTCGAGTTCTGCGATGAGACGATCCCGAGTGAACTCATCAAGAATTGCCTGACGAAAGGCATTCCGAGTCCAGCGTTTGAGATCAGAGATTTTCGCCTGTCGCTGTGTGATCAACCGCGATAATTCATCGGTGAGGTTACAACCAAAGAAGGTTGGATCGTCGGAATTTACTGTAACTGGGACACCTGCTGCATCAAGGGCAAAAATCGGATGGTCTTGATAAGAAGCGACATTTTGCAGTCGTTCATTTGAAGTAGGACACATCTCCACAGTAACACCGCGATCGCGCAATAGTTCTACTACTTTTGGATTTTGAATCGCTGAAGTGCCATGTCCAATCTGGTCAATGCCTAATTTTTCAACGGCAATTTGGATGTTCTGTGCTCCAGTCATTTCACCGGCATGAACTTTGACTCGTTTGCCTACTTCTGTTGCCAAATCAAGCGCGGGTTTGAACATGTCTGGGGGCCAGCCGACTTCGTTCCCTTGTAGATCAAATCCTGTGACGATGGAAACCAACCGAGTTCTCCGCACCCAGTAAATCGCGTCCTCAACTCCCTGATTCCGGAGCAATCCCACAAATATACGAATCCTGCAATCCTTGGCGCGAGCCCGTTCTATTTCTGCTTCGAGTAATCGGAAAACGTCACTAAGGGAAGCTCCGAGTTGTTCTACCAATGCAGCAGCGACATTGATCTCGGCATAGCGGATATTCTGCTTTAACAAGCCTTCTACCACATCGTGAATCAGTTCTGCATAACCGGAGGGAACCCGTAGCCACGGATAAATGTATTGCTCAAACAGAGTCTGAAACTCTCCAAAATCGCTAAACCGGAAGTCAGGTGCATACCAAGGTGGTACTTTGGGTAACTCCGTGCCATAATGCCGTTTATGTGCCATGCGTAAGGTAGACCAGCTTGGCGCTCCCTCTAAATGAAGATGCAGCTCGGCTTTAGGCATTTTGGATAGGTCAAACATCTGTCTGCCGCTCATGGTGTAGAAACTCCACTAAATCTTAAGTCATTATTCACAAAGGACTAATGACTAATGACTAATGACAAATGACCGATATTAAGACTTCCCACTCCCCATCAGATAAAGTAGCGCCATGCGTACCGCAACACCACTGGTTACCTGTTGAGAAATTAAACTGAATTCCGGATCATCCATTAACTCTGAACTAATTTCCACGCCGCGATTGACGGGTCCGGGGTGTAGGACTTTGACTCCAGGGTGGCAAAGTTTCAAGCGATCGCGCGTTATCCCATAACGCTGATGATATTCTCGCAAACTGGGCAGTAGATGCGCTGTCATGCGTTCTTTTTGTAGCCGTAAGGTCATGACAAAATCCGCATCTTTGAGCGCCGGTTCAACATCCCAATGCAAGAATAGCCGACGATTGGGGATTGGGGATTGGGGATTGGGGATTGGGGATTGGGGATTGGGGATTGGGGATTGGGGATTGGGCGAAGCATTCGCGTTTGGATTTGAGTAGAAACCCGATAGATCGGGGCGCGAATGCTTCGCCCCTACAGCCCCGACGACCCCTACCTTCCCATGGACATACTCAGCAAACTCCTGGGGTACTAGGGTTGGTGGACCGGCTAAATGAACCTCAGCACCACTCGCCGTCAGACTCCAAATATTAGAACGGGCAACCCGTGAATGTATGATATCCCCGACAATGGCAATTTTTTTGTCTGCCAAGAGTTTCAGACGAGGATACTCAAAATCCAATAGGGATGTAATTGTAAACAAATCCAGCAACGCCTGGGAGGGATGTTCATGCTGACCATCTCCCGCATTCAGGATACCGACATTCGTATCCAGGCGATCCATTTCAGTCGCGATCGCATGAGGAACTCCAGCTTCTCGATGGCGAATTACCATCATATCCGCACCCATTGCTAAATAGGTTTTTGCTGTATCGAGAATGGTTTCTCCCTTGGTCAAAGAAGAGGTTCCCGGTGCAAAATTCAGTGTATCCGCACTCAACCGTTTTGCCGCAAGTTCAAAACTACTGCGGGTGCGGGTTGAAGGTTCAAAAAACATATTCGCCACTACCTGACCTTGCAAAGCCGGGACTTTTTTCGTGCGCCGGGAGAGAACTTCCCGACAGCTAGCGGCTGTTTGTAATAGGGTGTCGTATTCAGCCGACGTAAAATCTTCCAGGGAAAGGACATGGCGGCGAGTCCAAGTGGCAGTAGCCATAAGAATAAGAACGCGAAATGGATAGAGAAGGGCTAACCGTTACTATAGTCTCCATTCCCCTCTCACGACAAATAAATTTGATCAACTAAACCTTTCTTTTGAGGGACGTTAGCCAGCTTGATTATTTCTCATAATGCTATAAGAAAAGAAAATTCTAAATTTAGATGAACCCAGCCGTCGTCGTTTCGTTATCCCCAACTACCTCCTGTAGCAGGTAAACCGGGAATTGATCAGGGTATTGAGTCAGTCTTGTCTACGGTTAAGGTTCATCGCCGTGATAAACGAACAGTGAGGTGTTCTCATGGAAACACTAGCCTATACCCATTTGTCGATCGCCCAAGCCGATAACATGACGTCCCACTCCCAGTCGAGTGCTGATGGGTTTTTCTGGGAGTCAGAGTTTGATTGGAAACTACCGAATTTAGCCTGGATTCAGGGATTAGCGTTGGCGATCGCACTGTCTTCATTAAGCTTAACCAGTAGCGCTTGGGCGGCTGTGGTTGATACTAATAGTAATCCTCTAAATGTGCGATCGGGTCCCGGTGTAGGGTATCGCGTAGTTAGCACTCTCGCTGATGGAACCACAATTAATCTCAGTGGTCGTAATGCCGATGGCTGGTCTCAACTGAGCAATGGCAACTGGGTCGCCTCTCGCTGGATAACAGGTGAAGGTGGCGGTAGTACTGTTCCATCCTCCGGTGTCTTGCGTCCCGGTAGTACGGGGGGAGCCGTAACTAATCTGCAAAATCGATTGCAAGAGCTTGGGGTCTATAATGGACCCGTCACCGGCTATTATGGTCGCCTCACTGAAACCGCTGTGAGAACGGCTCAGGCGTCCCGGGGATTGACACCGGATGGGATTGCTGGACCGACGACGTTAACCGCCTTATATGGTGAGGATGGGGGAGGTGGGACTCCCGTGACGAATACAGCCGTTGTCAATACCAATAACAGTCCCCTCAATGTGCGATCGGGTCCGGGTTTAGGGTATCGTGTGGTGGGTACGGTAGCCGATAACCGAACGGTTAGCCTCAGTGGTCTTAATGCCGATGGCTGGTCTCAACTGAGCAATGGCAACTGGGTCGCCTCTCGCTGGATAGCAGGTGAAGGTGGCGGTGGAGATCCCGCTACAGATACAGCCATGGTGACGACGAATGGGAGCCCTCTGAATGTGCGATCGGGTCCCGGTTTAGGGTATCGGGTTGTTGATACCGTAGCCGATGGCGTCGCGATCGCCACAACGGGTCAGACTGCGGGTAACTGGATACGGCTTGCTAACGGTGGCTGGGTCTTTTCGGGATGGGTGGCGACATAAGTAGGGGTTTGGTTCCCAAACCCTGTCGTCAAATGGGGGTCATTCGTCATTCGTTTTCTTTGTTAAAATCCAATCAGTTGCTGGGTTGGATTGCCATGCTTAATCCTATTTCTCTATTGCTTGAGTTGTGCCGATCGCGTTTGATATTCGTTCTTTTAGCCTTCCTTGTCGCTAGTGGCGTTCCATCTCAAGCGCAATCTGAACCGGATAATCCATCCCCTGCATCTGAGATGCGATCGCCAACGGATGCTGTTACCCAGCAATTAATTGGCGAATGGCTTGCCACTGATCCGGAATCGGGGGAATCCATCCGGTTAATATTTGCCGCCGATAACCAATTATTTTTTATCTTACCGGCTCAAGATGGGTCGGCTGTGGCAATCGAGGTGGGTTACCAAATTCAGACGGCGACTCAACCGATGCGCCTGGATATGGCACTCACACCCGATGAAATCGCCTTGACCATTTTTGAGTTAACCCCAGAGGGGAAGCTACGTTTAGAATTTAAAGATGTTACGCCGGGACAACCTCGACCCACGGCGTTTAGTGATGCGGCGTTACTCTTGGCAAAGATGTCGGATAATACCACAGTATCCGAAGATATTTCTGTAATTGAGTTGGAAACCACCGCCAACCGATCCAGCCAAGGGATTCCGATGCAGTACATCAGCCTCTTAAATCGCGCTCAGCAAGTGTATTATCTAGAAAATCGTCAATTTGCTAATACCCTTGAACAGCTAGAAATCGCCACAAACCTAGAAACCGCGTTGTATACCTACGAAATTGTACCATCAGGCGATCGCGCTCAGGGTGTAGCGATTACAGCACGTCCCAAAGATGAGGGACTTCCTAGTTATATTGGTGCGGTATTTGTCACCACCGTTAATGGGTTTGAAACGACAGTTTCTGGAATTTGTCAGAGTGAACAACCTGCAACCTCACCGCCGCCAATGCCAATTCCACCTTCAGCCGATTCTACAGAGATTCAATGTCCTGCTGGATCTCGTCTTTTACAGTAAGTAGGGGCTGCTGCAAGGAGTCTGGCGGTGTGGAGAGGCAACACCTCGACTTCGCTCGGTGTGTCATAGGGAATAGGGAATAGGCAATATAATGCGAGCATCTTGCTCGCTACCCATTCCCAATTTAAATGTGTGACAAGCTTATCGCTCACTCCTGCGTGTGATACCAAATCCGGGTTAGCTACCCCTGTTATAAACCAGTCCGCGCAGGCGGACTTTGTTTGTGTAGCAGCGATTTCAATCGCCTCCTCTTGCATGGGGTAATAAAGGCGGATTTAGTATGATAGGCTATCACCTTTAAGCAATCCTCTCAGTGTTTCCCCATCTACCCTATGGTTACCGTTGCTGGCTGTCGGATTCTGGCTCAAATCTATGAAAGTCGTAACTCTCTAGTCTATCGGGGTATCCGAGAATCGGATCAGCAGTCGGTGATCCTCAAAGTTCTCAAACAAGATTATCCTACACCCGCAGAAATTAACCGCTATCAACAAGAGTATCAAATTACGCGCTCTCTCAATTTTGGTGGTGTGGTTCAAGCTTATAGCTTAGAACCCTATCAAACCACCTTGGTGATTATCTTTGAAGATTTTGGTGGTTCCTCGTTAAAATTATTACTCCAGGAACGGGGATTTACGCTCAAAGAATTCTTGAGTATCGCCATTCGCAACGCCGAAAGCTTAGGTAGAATTCATGCTGCCCATATTATTCATAAAGATATCAATCCTGCCAATATTGTTTTCAATCCTGAAACCGGACAACTGAAAATCATTGATTTTGGCATTGCCACGGTTTTATCCCAAGAAAACCCAATTCTGAAAAATCCCTCCGTCTTAGAAGGCACATTAGCCTATATGTCACCGGAACAAACGGGGAGAATGAACCGGGTGCTGGATTATCGGACTGATTTTTATTCGTTAGGAATGACGTTCTATGAATTACTCACCCATCGCCTTCCCTTTGAAACCGATGATCCCCTAGAATTAGTTCATGCTCATCTGGCAAAAGAACCCATTCCGCCTCACCAGATTAATCCAGAGATTTCGCCCGCCCTCTCTGCTATTGTCATGAAATTATTGGCAAAAAATGCTGAAGATCGGTATCAAAGTGCCTGGGGACTGAAATCCGATTTAACGGTTTGCCTGATGCAATTACAGATGAAGGGAACAATCGAACTATTTCCCCTAGGGCGCCAGGATATTTCTGAGCAGTTTCAAATCCCCCAAAAACTGTATGGTCGAGAACGGGAAATTGAAATTCTATTGGACACCTTTATTCGGGTTACTGGACGTAGTTTATTAGAAGACCCAACGCCAAACTCAATAAGGGCGGGTTCTGAAGAAAACTTATCGTCAACGGCGACACAAAATTCCCTAAACCCGCCCCTACAGACTCGAAACTCCCCCAAGGAGATGATGGTTGTATCTGGATATTCCGGTATAGGGAAGTCAGCGCTAGTCCAGGAATTATATAAACCCATTACTCAACGGCGGGGCTATTTTATTCGCGGCAAGTTTGACCAATATCAACGGGATATCCCATACTCAGCCGTGATTCAGGCGTTTCGAGAATTAATCAAACAGTTGTTAACAGAAACTACCCTGCAACTAACCCAGTGGCGCAACCACCTTTTAGCGGCATTGGGGGGGAATGTTCAAATTATTATTGATGTCATTCCTGAAGTTAAACTGATTGTTGGCAAACCTGTTCCAGTTCCCAAGTTACCTCCCACAGAATCACAAAATCGTTTTAAGTTCGTTCTGCACAACTTTATCCAAGTTTTTACCAAACCTGAACATCCATTAGTGATTTTTCTGGATGATTTGCAGTGGGCGGATAGTGCTTCGTTGAAACTGATCGAATCGTTGATGAACTCCTCAGATCAGGGTGAGGCTGAGTTTCATATCGGCGGGATGTTTCTGATTGGTGCTTATCGGGATAATGAAGTGACAGTTTCCCATCCCTTACGATTCACATTCGAGGCAATTCGCGCCAGCGGAACCATTATTCATGAGATGGTTTTAGCGCCCTTGGAATTAATCAGCATTATTCAATTAGTTGCAGAAACGCTCAAATGTTCCCCTGATAATGCCTACCCTTTGGCTGAATTAATCCAGCTTAAAACTGGAGGTAATCCGTTTTTTATTAATGAGTTTATCAAATACTTGTATCAAGAAAAGATGCTCACATTTAATTCTAAACAGGGAGTGTGGGACTGGGATTTAGCCCAGATTCAAGCCCAAAACTTTACCGATAATGTTGTTGCTATTTTGGCAGATAAGATTAAAACATTACCGCCCCAGGTGCAACAGGTTTTACGGTTTGCTGCTTGTTTGGGAAATTCCTTTGAACTGAAACCCTTAGCCCTAGTTTTAGGCGAATCTCTATCCGAAACAGCGGTGCAATTATGGCACGCGATCGTGGAAGGGTTAATTGTTCCTTTGGGGGAAGACTATAAGTTGATCAGTCAAGCGGATATGACTCAAACTTTATTGGGTCAACATCAAAGAATCGCCTTGAATTCCCTCTTCTCTAAAATACACAGAGACATTCAAACCTTAACCATTCAATACCAATTTGTCCACGACCGAATTCAACAAGCTGCTTATTCTCTGATTCCTGAGGAACAATGCCAAGCGGTGCATCGAACTGTCGGTCAATTATTACTGAAAAATACGCCAGCCGACCAGGTATCAGACTCTCTGTTTGATATTGTTAACCATCTGAATATCAGTATTGAGTTAATCGAATCCCCTGAAGAACGGCATGAATTAGCTCAATTGAATCTTTGGGCAGGTCAGAAAGCGAAAGCCGCAACTGCTTATGAACCTGCGAGAAAATACTTAACCATCGGTCGCGAACTGCTGCCGTCAGAGAGTTGGCAGGTGCAGTATGAATTGACCCTCAACTTGTTTCTGGAAACCATCGAAATTGCCTATTTATTGACCGATTTTGAAGCCGCCCAAATTTTAACCGATGATGTGCTAAATCGGGCGCAAACTCTGATGGATAAAGTCAAGGTTTATGAACTGCAAATTTTATTTGATAGTTCTCAAAATAAAATGCTGTCCGCCATCAAAACCGCACAGCAGGTGTTAAACCTATTGGACATCCCGCTAACTGAAACACCTCCAGTTTATCAAAGGGTTGAGGCGTTAGTGGATTTGCCGGAAATGACTGAACCCACTCAATTAGCGGCGTTGCGAATTTTAATGTCTGTGATGGCACCTGCTTATATTGCCAAACCCTCCCTATTACCGTCGCTGATTTTAACCATGGTCAATCTCTGTATTCGCCATGGAAATTCCTCCCTCGCCGCTTACGCCTATAGCGTTTATAGTTTGCTGTTATGTGGTCAACAAGAAACAATTGATCAAGGCTATCGCTTTGGTCAGTTAGCGTTGAAATTATTAGACCGTTTTCCTGCCAAAGACGTACAAGCCAAAGTCTATCAGCAATTTAATGCGTTTGTCCGACCTTGGAAAGAGCCAGCTATAAACACATTAAATCCATTACTCGATACGATACAAACGGCAATTGAAAATGGTGATATTGAATATGCTTGTCACTGTACAGTAAACTACTGTACTTATTCATTTTTCGTCGGACTGCCCTTAACTGAGGTTGAATCCAAACAAGCTCAACATCTGGAACTGAATCGGCAGTTTAAACAAGATTATCAGATTGGGTATATCACAATTTGGCGGAATTTATCTTTATGCTTAATCGAGGCTGACCATTATCCGACATTAGACTGGACGGTTTTTGATCGCCTCCTTCCTGATTTATTAGCAGCAAAAAATCAGATTTCAATTTTGTCTGTTTATTGGGCGAAGTTATTTCTGGCTTACTTATTTGGTGATGAACAAGAAGCGGAAAGGCTGGTTGGGTTGGCTGATGAGTATCAGGGAAGCGTGAATGGCTTATTAAATAGTGTTTTAACCAACTTTTATTCCTCTTTAGTCCTGTTATCTCTGTGCCATTCAGCCAGTCCCCGTAAACGCAAACGCTATCTCAACAAAATAGCCAGACAACAAAAAATAATGCAAACCTGGGCAGACTATGCCCCTTGTAACTTTCAGCATAAATATGACTTAGTGGAGGCGGAACGAGCAGGATTACGGGGCAAAATCCTGCCAGCAATGGAGTATTATGATCGTGCCATTCAAGGTGCTAAAAAACAGGGTTATCTTCAAGAGGAAGCCCTAGCTTATGAACGAGCCAGCAATTTCTATCAACGATTAGGTCGGGAAGAAATTGCCCAAACCTATTTACAAAAAGCTCATTACGTTTATACCCGATGGGGGGCAATGGCGAAAGTTAAACAGTTAGAAGCCACCTATTCCCAATGGCTTTTGACTCGTGTGAATAATAATGAGTCTGGGGGGCTATTACAAAAAAGTTCAACCCTGACCACAACCACCCAAAATGGCAAAAATTCGTCAGAGTATCTTGACTTAAACAGCGTTATGAAAGCGGCGCAAGCGATTTCCGGTGAGATTGTATTGGATAAATTACTGGCGGCGTTGATGAAGATTTTGATTGAAAATGCGGGGGCGCAAAAAGGATTTCTGATTTTAGAGACGAAAGGAAAACTACGAATTGAAGCCGAGGGACAGGTGAATACGCTGACCCAATCCTGTACAGAGTGCAATCAAATTCAGGTCTTTCAATCGACTGACCTAGAAGAGACGCAAGTGGTATCCGTCGCCGTCATTAACTATGTGGCACGAACTCAGGAGATTGTGGTGTTAAATGATGCCCTAAATGAAGGACAATTTAGGCAAGATTCCTATATTCAAACCAATCAGCCGAAGTCAATTCTCTGTGCGCCGTTGATTAATCAAGGAAAATTGAGCGGAATTGTCTATTTAGAAAATAATTTGACGACGGGAGCATTTACAGCTAGCCGATTGGAACTCTTGCGTCTCCTATCCGCGCAAGCGGCTACCTCGATTGAAAATGCCCGTTTCTATAGCAGTTTGGCTGAATTGAATCAGGCGTATGAACGGTTTGTGCCGCGCCAATTTCTCCATTTTTTGAATAAGGACAGTATTGTTGATGTCCAGTTTGGGGATAATGTTCAAAAAGAAATGTCAATTCTGTTTTCTGATATTCGCTCCTTCACAACCCTATCCGAAACGATGACACCGGAGGAGAATTTTAAGTTTATTAATGCCTATTTGTCGCGCATGGAGCCAGCGATTACTGACCATAATGGCTTTATTGATAAATATATCGGGGATGCGATTATGGCACTGTTTAGTGGTCAGGCTGATGATGCAGTTAAGGCGGGAATTGCGATGCTGGATCAACTGAGGATTTATAATCAACATCGACAGAATTCTGGCTATCCTCCTATCCGGATTGGGATTGGGATTAATACGGGAGGGTTAATGCTAGGAACCATTGGTGGAGTCTCCCGCATGGATAGCACTGTGATTAGTGATGCGGTGAATTTAGCCTCTCGCATTGAAGGGTTAACCAAATATTATCAAGTCCCCTTATTAATCTCTCATCATACTTTTTCCCGTTTATCTAATCCGGGGAATTATGCGATTCGTCTGATTGATAAAGTTCAAGTAAAGGGTAAATCGGAATTAGTCACCGTTTATGAAGTGTTTGATGCCGATTTACCTGAGATTAAAGCGGCTAAATTAGCCACGTTACAAACCTTTACTGAAGCTTGGTCATTTTATAACCTGAAGGCGTTTGCTGAGGCGGAAAAACGCTTTGCTGAGGTGCTCCGGGTGAATCCTCAAGATCAAGTGCCCAACATCTATCTCAACCGTTGTCAACAGCAATAATTCGTCATTTGTCAGGGAACAGGGAACAGGGAACAGGGAAAAGGGTAAGGTAGAGTTTTGAGTTAACTCACGACTTCCCCATATTTCTCATCTCCCCCAGCTCACCTTCTCATCGAGTTGATCTGACACTCTACCGTTGGGACATTGCTGCTGTGGCGCGAATTAAAATATTATACGAATGTTGTAATACAAGTCATACGCTAGTATAACATAATGATGGCTTTGAGCGAGAGAGGCTAAAGGACTGAATTCTTCAGTTCTGTCTAGTACCGCTACCTTGAACGTACAGAGGCGATTAGTCTCTGTACAAAAGTCGAAACTGTTTAGCTGTAAAGCTTTCCGGTGAATGGGATAGGTGGGAAACGTTCACGAGGAGGGTCTAGCTAATGCTTTTCAGACTTTTGGCAAAACCATACTAATTTGATAAAAACGTCTTTTTTTGAGTTTTACCCTAAAACTATTCCAATCATTGATCGATTGAATTTATTGGGTGCATCGCTAATTTGGGTTGAACTGAATAAAAAAAAGGATTGAATTCTGCTTTAAAAATGTAGGGTTTATTTCCTTGATTTTAGCGATTTTCAAGCGACTTTCCCATGTCAATGCGATCTCTCAAGCGCCTGATTGCCAATGGTTTAACCAACGTTCCTCTACGAACGGTATTCGTAGTCCCTTTCCTGGTACAAATTTTTGCCCTAGTAGGAGTGGTTGGCTGGTTATCCTCTCGCCACGGACAGCAGGCGGTGAATGATGTAGCGACTCAATTACGAGATGAAATTACGCATCATATTGAGGATAGGTTAGAGACATATTTAGCTATTCCCCATCAGATTAATCAAAGTAATCAGGATGCGATTCGTCTGGGAAGTTTGACGCTAGAAAATTTACAACCGTGGGAACAGCATTTGTGGCGACAAGTGCAACGATTTGATTTTGTGAGTTATATTGGTGTGGCGAATGAACAGCGAGGATTGATTGCGGCTGGACGACGAAATCCCGATCAACTGGTGATTATCCAAGCCAATCCCGCGACAGAGTTTAACTTCTATACTTATAGCACTCACAGCGAAGGCGATCGCAACACCCTTATCGAAACTTCCACCAACTACGACCCCCGCCTGCGACCCTGGTATAAAGCCGCCTTGCAAGCCGGTAAACCCACCTGGAGTGACATTTACCCCATTTTTGGCGAAGGCGATCGCACGTTGCTAATCAGCGCCATTCAACCCGTCTACGATAGCAATCATCAGCAGGTTCAAGGTGTCTTAAACACAACCCTACGTCTTTCCACCATTAGCGATTTCCTACAAACGCTAAAAGTCGGTAAATCGGGACGGCTGTTTATTATTGAACGTTCTGGACTATTAGTCGCTACATCCACCCCAGAACCCCCCTTTCAAAATAACCTTGATCAAATTACTCGGTTAAAAGCAACCCAAAGTCGCGATCCATTAATTCAAGCTACCGCCACCTATTTAACTAAAAAATTTGGCGATTTCGAGGGAATTCAAAAGTCCCAACACCTGGAATTTAAACGTCAGGGACAGCGGCAATTTTTACAGATAATGCCCTTACAAAATAGCTACGGCTTGGACTGGTTAATTGTCGTGGTTGTCCCCGAAGCTGACTTCATGCAGCACATTCATAATAATACGCGATCGACGATTCTGCTCTGTCTCGTCGCCCTAATCATCGCCACGGGAGTCGGTATTTGCACTGCTCAATGGATTATTCACCCCATCCAGCGCTTAAATCAAGCCGCCAACGCCCTTGCTAACGGTGAATGGGAGCAAAAAATTGAGGTTCCTCGGAACACTGAACTGGGCAATCTCAGCGCCGCCTTTAATCAAATGGCTGAACAATTAAAACAATCCTTTGCCACTCTCAAAGACCAGAATCATCAGATGAACATCTTAAATGAAGTATTGGCTAAAAGTGAGAGACAGTTAGCTCAAATTTTAGAAACTATACCCGTTGGTATCGTTGTGGTTGATACTAAGGGCAAATTCTACTATACCAACGATAAAGCGCAAGACTTCATGAACAAAGCGTTCAGCTTAGACGCTTTCACCGATACCTTTTCAAGAATTCATCACTGGTATATTGCCGAGACTGATCAACTTTATCCTACTGAAAACCTACCGATTTTTCGAGCCTTACAGGGAGAACACCACATTGCTCATGATATTGAAATTCACCAAGACGACCGGATTATTCCGATTGAAAGTTGGAGCCAACCCATTGTTGATGAACAGGGTCAAATTCTTTATGCCATTGCCGTTCTCAATGATATTACAGAGCGAAAAAAAGCGGAAGCGGAACAGATGCGTTTTACCCAAGAACTGGAATTCAAAGATCATCAGAATGCCGCTTGGCAGCGCCTAGACAAGCTCAAAGATGAGTTTCTGGCAAATACATCCCACCAACTCCGTACTCCTCTCCAAGGCATTATCGGCATTACTGAATCCCTAATGGATGGTGCTACCGGAAATTTACCCTTACAAACTCGGATTAACTTAGCCACAGTTGTTGCTACTGGGCGGCGCTTATCCAATTTAGTCAATGACATTCTCGATTTTGCCAAACTCAGACACCAAGACATTAAACTTCAGCGACAGCCAGTGGGTGTGCGAGAAATAGCGGAGGTGGTTCTCAGACTCAGTTACCCACTTATTGGTGATAAAGAATTGCAACTGATTAATACCATTTCTCATGATTTACCCATCGCCTATGCGGATGAAAATCGCGTACAGCAGATCTTGCAAAACTTAGTAGAAAATGCGATTAAGTTTACTGATAAAGGAACGGTCAAAATTTCCGCCCAATTCGTGATATTAAGGCAGAAGGTAGAGGGCACAGGCGCAGAGGCGCAGAGGGGCGAGGGGGAGGAGTTAACTCAACACTCACAAAAAAAAATGCTAGCCATTACCGTCGCTGACACAGGGATTGGTATCCCAAAGTCTGAATTAAACAGTATTTTTGAATCCTTTGAACAAGGGGAGGGTTTCCTGGGGCGTCAGTATGGCTGTACAGGGTTAGGATTAGCCCTGACAAAAAAGCTAGTGGAGTTGCATGGGGGAACCATTGAGGTGCAATCAACCTTAGGAGTCGGCTCTCAGTTTACATTTACCTTGCCCATCTTTGAGGGTCAGATTGAACACTTCATGCCAGATACAGGTGAGGCAATGGCGGCAATGCCTCAGACTGCTTTTAGTACCAATTCGTCTAGGATGCCATATCCCAGTGTCGGTAATTCTTGTCCCCTCTTGCTAACATTGGATCAGACTTCCCTAACTATGCACCAACACCAAGATCTCCAGTATGACGAACCCTTGATCAATCCCTTCAAAATCTTAATTGTCGATGATGAACCAGTGCATCGTCAGATATTGGCAAACTATTTATCGTTGGAGAATTATCAACTTACCCAAGCCGCCAATGGTATAGAAGCCTTAGACATGATTAAAAATGGTTTTCAGCCTGACTTGGTTTTACTAGATGCGATGATGCCGCGCATGACTGGGTATGATGTTTGTAAAAAACTGCGTGAATCCTATCCAGCTACTGAACTGCCTGTGTTGATGTTGACGGCGAATGAAAAAGTGAATGACTTAGTGGCAGGATTTAGTGTGGGCGTGAATGATTATTTAACAAAACCAATTGCCAAAAATAAGCTTTTGGTTAGAATTAAAACTCATCTACGCTTATCAACAATTGCTAAAGAAAATGCCAAACTTTACTCAGCCGTGCGTGAAAGTGAGCGGAGATTGACGCAATTTTTAGACGCCGTACCTGTGGGGATTTTTATCCTTGATGCCAAGGGCAAACCCTACTATGCTAATGAAGCGGCTAAGCAGATTTTAGGTCAAGGAATTGTCGAATCTGTCACTATTGAAGAATTAGCCGAGGTTTACCAAGCCTATCGTGCGGGAACGGATCAACTCTACCCCACTCACCAAATGCCCTTAATGCTGGCATTACAGGGTAAACCTGCCACAATTGATGATATGGAAATTCACCGAGGGGATCAGATTATCCCGATTGAGCTTTGGGGAACTCCGATTTATGAGGAACAGGGGGAGGTTGCTTATGCGATTGTCGCCTTTCAAGATATCCGCGATCGCAAAAAAGCGGAAGCGGAACGGGAAGCTTTTACTCGTGAGCTATTTCAACTCAATCAAGCCTACGAACGGTTTGTTCCTGGTCAATTTCTTCAGTTTTTGCAGAAAAAAAGTATTGTGGATGTGCAACTAGGAGATCATGTCCAACGGGAAATGTCTGTTCTTTTTGCCGATATTCGTAACTTTACGGCTCTATCCGAGCAGATGAATCCTCGTGAAAATTTTAATTTTATTAATGCATTCTTGAGTCGCATGGAACCTGCCATTCGGGAAAATAATGGCTTTGTCGATAAATATATTGGCGATGAAATTATGGCACTGTTCAGTGGCAATGCTGATGAAGCACTGCAAGCGGGAATTTCTATGTTTGATCGGTTGGCTTTATATAATCAACATCGGGCTAATTATAACTATGCATCCATTGAGATTGGTATAGGAATTAATACTGGGGAATTGATGCTTGGAACCGTGGGGGGATTTTCCCGTATGGATAGCACGGTGATTAGTGATGCGGTGAATTTAGCAGCTCGCCTGGAAGAATTAACCAAAATCTATCAAGTTCGACTGTTAATCTCGCACCATACGTTCTTGAAGTTGTCGAATTCCGAGGACTATGGGATGCGCCTCATTGATAAGGTGAATGTGAAAGGGAAAGCGAAAAAAGTGACCGTCTATGAAGTCTTTGAGGCTGATCCGCCCCAGATGCGAAGGGCGAAGCGGACGACGAAAACGGTGTTCGAGCAAGGGCTAATGTTATATTATCGCGATCGCCTCTCAGAAGCAGCTCAACAGTTTAGCGAATGTTTGCAGGTTATTCCAGAGGATAAAGTGGCGCAACATTACCTCAAACGCTGTCAGCATCGGATGCGATGATGTTACAGCAGATTTGGTGGTTGATTCGGAATTTAAACCTTACAGTTATCGGTGGGGAGGGCTGGTTTTGTTGTTCATTGATTGGTGACAAGTTGTTTGAGTGGCTAAACCCGCCCCTACATTTATTAATTTTTTCCATCATTAAAATACTAGATATCGGTAAAAAATCGGTTGATTGATACCTCAATTGTGGGAAATGCTAAGGGGAAAATAGTGCCTTGAGTGATCACGAATGTTTCCAAGTATTCCCCTTGCTGAGGCTGTCGAAAGACGTGGACTTGATGAGCTTTGAGATTCACCACCCAGTATTCTGGAATATCTGCCAAGGCATAGGTTTTCCGTTTATCATTGAGATCATAGTCTAACGTAGACTGAGAGATTTCAATCAGCCAAAAAATATCCTGAGGATAGGGATGATGCTGGAGATATCGTTGTCGAGGCGGTTGGACAATGGCGACATCGGGTTGGGGTTCGGAATCAGCCAAAGTAATCGGATGAGCTTCTCGCACCACGGCTAGTCCCTGTAACAGCGAACGTAGATAGTGGACACCCCCTTCGGTTACATAGCTATGGATTGGTCCTTCTGGAGGCATTTCTACCAGTTCTCCTTGCAAAAGTTCGACCCGACGGTTACTGAGAATACCAGTCTCGATCAGGCGATGATAGTCGGCGACTGTCCATTTGACTAAAGTTGTCATGAGTTGTGTCAATTCAGTAACAATAGACCCTTCCGCTTCCATAGTACGATCGCGAATAAATGGAGATGCGGTACGATCTAGCATTTGCTTGTTAAAATTTCTGTTAATTCTCGTTTTAGAGTGTCATGGCTGATACCGTTCTCGACGTTCGCAACCTGCAAGTCAAATTTAAAACCGATGAAAAGGAAGTCCTGGCTGTTGATGGGATTAGTTTTCAAGTGAAACGGGGGCAAACCCTGGGTATTGTCGGCGAGTCGGGTTCGGGGAAGTCAGTCACCTCATTGGCGGTGATGGGGTTAGTGTCAACGCCGGGTAAGATTACTCAGGGGGAGATTTATTTTACAGCCAAAGCCGATGGCGCTCAACCCAAAGACTTGCTGAAGCTGAACGAGGAACAAAAACGCCGGTTTCGGGGTGGTCAAATTTCGATGATCTTTCAGGAACCGATGAGTTCCCTCAACCCCGTCTACACGATTGGGTTTCAGCTTATCGAGGCTATTTTACAGCATCAGAAGATTGACAAACGCAAGATTAACAAACGCGACGCACGGTATCAGGCGATCGCACGGTTGCAAGAAGTCCGTCTGATTCCTCGTGATGAGGAACTTGAGCAGGAGTATAAGCAAGAAAATCCTGATCACGCCGCCGCTACAAATCGAGCGATTAGCCAGTACCTGAATCAGCGTAAACAGGAAATGCTCAAGCGCTATCCTCACGAACTATCGGGGGGTCAATTGCAACGGGTGATGATTGCTATGGCAATTGCCTGTGATCCTGAAATTCTGATTGCGGATGAACCCAGTACCGCCTTAGATGTCACCGTACAGGCGGAAATTCTGGACTTGCTGCGGGAGTTGCGAGATCAGCGAGGAATGTCGATGATTTTTATCACCCACGACTTAGGCGTGATTGCTGAAATTGCTGATAGTGTGGCGGTGATGTATAAGGGAAAAATTGTCGAAAGTGGCGATGTCTGGCAGATTTTTGCTAATCCTAAACATCCTTACACGAAAGGATTATTAGCCTGTCGTCCGACTTTAGAAAAACATCTAAAATACTTACCCACTGTGGCTGACTTCATGGAGGAGGTGACAACAGAGGAGGGGAAGGTAGAAATTCGCGAAAAATATCCGACGATTGATGAAAATGGGGCAAAGGTTCAGCGAGATAATCTCGCCATTGCTGATGCTTCAGCCTCTCCCCTACTTGCGGTTGAAAATCTCCGGGTGGGGTTTCCTGTATCCAACGTATTTGGCAAGACTAAACGCTATATTATGGCGGTCAATGATGTGTCCTTTAAGGTTTACAAAGGAGAAACATTGGGACTGGTGGGGGAATCAGGCTGTGGTAAATCGACCCTTGCTCGGACATTATTGCGTTTAATTGAACCGATGGAGGGTAAGGTTATATTTGACAATAAAGATATCACCCATCTAAAAGGCAAGCGCTTGCGGCAAATGCGGCAAAAAATGCAAATTATTTTCCAAAATCCTTTTAGTTCCCTAGATCCCCGGATGAAGATTGGGGATGCGGTGATGGAACCGTTGGTAATTCATAAATGGGGGGATAACGCCAAAGCACGTCGCGATCGCGCCGCCTATTTGTTTGATCGGGTGGGTTTAAAGCCAGACTGGATGAAGCGCTATCCCCACGAGTTTTCTGGGGGACAACGCCAACGGGTTTGTATCGCCAGGGCGCTAGCACTTGAGCCTAAGTTTATTATCTGCGATGAATCGGTTTCTGCCTTGGATGTGTCGGTACAGGCGCAGGTACTGAATCTGCTGAAGGAGTTACAGAGTGAGTTAAAGGATGAGTTGAATCTGACGTATATCTTTATCTCCCATGACTTGAGCGTGGTCAAATTTATGAGCGATCGGATCATGGTGATGAATAAGGGCAAAATCGAGGAAATTGATGCGGCTCAAAGCATTTACCGGGAACCGAAAACAGAGTACACGCGCCAGCTTATTGCATCTATTCCCACCGGAAGCTTGGATCGGATTCAGCAACAACAAGCAGGGCGAGGATTGATGCCTTGGTCTAATATTAGCGAGTTGTCTGATGGAAACAAACCCTCGGCTAAACTCCAGTATCAGCTTTTTGACATGGTTCAGGGGGATTGGCAAGTGGCTAAGCGATTATTGAATCAGGTGAAAAGCATTAATCCGGGACATTCTGAGGATTGGTATTGGCAAAAAGTCATTGCTGATTTAGAACGCGATCGCTAATAGATTCGGGGTGGGTTTCATACAGCACGATCCGTAGGGGCGGGTTTTACAGATAACTTATAGCAACAAACCGATAACTTAACTAAACCCGCCCGGTTATCAGGGTTTCCCACGGGATCGCGGCGGGTTTATTTACTTATGGGTCAAACCCAAATGATAGTTGTAAACCCCGCCCCTACAGATGGTTAGGGTTCCGGTTATCAGGGTTTGTGACGCGATCGCGGCGGGTTTATTTACTTATGGGTCAAACCCAAGGGATAGTTGTAAAACCCGCCCCTACAGATGGTTAGGGTTCCGGTTATCAGGGTTTCCCACGCGATCGGGGCGGGTTTATTTACTTATGGGTCAAACCAAAAAGATAGTAGTGAAACCCGCCCCTACAGGTGGTTAGGCTTGGTTTTGAATAAAGGTGATTATTATGGCAACTGCTGAATTTAATTTTCTGGCAGAATTGAATTATTTTTTGCCCCCAAACAAACGTCATGTTAGTTTTCCTCATGAGTTTAAAGGGCGAACATCAATTAAGGATATGATTGAATCGTTGGGGGTTCCTCATCCAGAAGTAGATGCGATTGTGGTTAATGGAGAATCCGTTGATTTTTCCTATATTGTCCAAGATCGCGATCGCGTCACGGTTTGTCCGATTTCGGTGTTAGATGAAATCAATCCCAGTATCCGGGTGAGTCCCCCTGAACCCCAGGAGTATCAGTTTGTCCTGGATATTCATTTAGGTAAATTAGCCAATGCGTTGCGGTTGTTAGGGTTTGATACCCTTTATCGCAATGACTACGCTGATCCAGAGTTAGCGAGAGTTTCTGCGGATGAGCAACGGATTCTGTTAACTCGCGATACCCGATTACTGATGCGTTCTCAGGTGAGTTATGGGTATTATGTGCGATCCAAAAACCCAGATGAACAAATTATTGAAGTCTTGCGTCGCTTCAATTTATTTGATGCTATTTTACCCTTTCATCGGTGTATTCGCTGTAATGGGGTATTAGTACCTGTTGAAAAAGACGCGATCGCGGATCAGTTACCGGAACAAACGCGGCAATCTATTGATGAGTTTCATCGCTGTCAAACCTGTCAGCAGATTTATTGGCAAGGGTCACATTTTGAGCGAATGCAACAGTTTATTGAACAGGTTATGGCGGCACAACCTCAACCTGATGATTCCTGACAACAGATGAAACTTAAACTATTATCCCATTATAACCCTTTATTACTATGATTTTTATTAATCCTAAAACTGACTTTGCTTTTAAAAAAATATTTGGCTCTGAGCAAAGCAAAGATATTCTAATCAGTTTTTTAAATGCTCTGCTCTACCAAGGACGAGCCGTTATCCAAGATGTAGAAATTCTCAATCCCTATCTGGCTCCCCAAATTCAGGGGATTAAAGATACATACTTAGATGTGAAGGCTAGGATAACTGGCGATAAAACGGTGATTATTGAAATGCAAGTTTTGAATGTAGAAGGCTTTGAAAAGCGAATTTTATATAACGCGGCGAAAGCCTATTCCATTCAATTACAACCTGGAGAAGATTACACGATACTGAGTCCAGTGATTGCTTTAACTATTACCGACTTTGAAATGTTTGAGCATCTGAATCAGGTCATTTCTAATTTTATTCTTAAAGAAAAGAGACTCTTGACAGATTATCCAATTAATGATTTAGAGTTAGTGTTTGTAGAGTTACCCAAGTTTAGCAAAAGCTTAGAGGAGTTAGAGACATTAACTGAGCAATGGATTTATTTTATCAAAACAGCTAGAACTCTAGAGACTATCCCCGAAAGTATGGCGCAAGTGCCAGAAATTCGCAAAGCCTTTGAAGTGGCGAATCAAGCGAATCTAACTAGGGAAGAATTAGAAGCTTTAGAACAGCGAGAAATGTATATTCATGATCAACGTAATGCGATTCGACGGGCATTGAGACAGGGGAAAGAAGAAACCCGTCGAGAAATTGCCAAGCAACTTCTGGATGTGTTAGATGAGGAAACAATTAGTCGGAAAACGGGGTTAAGTCTGGAAGAAGTGCGACAGTTCAAAATCGATGAATTAAATGATGAATAATAATTGGGTTTGTAGTAAGGGCTTGACGCTGAGATTGTGTTGGGTAAGAAGCATCAACCTAACTTACTGGTGTGGGTTGAAAAATTGAATTACACCCCATTGTCCATTTATTAACCACTGGGGATCATCTTGATTCAATCTCTCAATCTGATCAGGTTGCAATCCGGCGGCGAGTTCAGCTTTGAACGTGCGTAAGGCGGCTAATGGTGCAGGAAAATAGCAAACTATATCCTCCCAAGGCGTGGTATAATCCCATTCGCGATCGCCTAGTAAGCGGCGATAATTGGCATCTCCTTTAATCATCACGAGTTGGGATTGATTCAATTCATCACGCCATCGTTCTGGCATTTCCCAAAAGGCGAGGGGGGCTGTCCAATAGGAATCCTTGCAGCAGATTATGTCCCCGTTGTCAATATAATTTTTGAGACGTTTTCCTAGAGATTGTACCTCTTGATTGCTATGCTGACAGAGAATGTTGATGGTGTGGTGAACATCCTTAATCATGGCATCAGAAACAAATATCGGATGAGGCTTCAGATGTAAGTAAATCGGTTGAGCGATTCCACTGTTTACTAAAAAGTCAGCTAAACACAAATCACAGAACAACTCAAACCCAGCATTATCCACAATTAAATCGAGCCGCACTCCCTTAAAATGAGCAATGTGATCGGCAATTTGGGGTGTATGATCAACTAACAAATTTGCCTGTTCGCGATAGGCTTCAATATTCATCCGCTGACTTTCTCCAGCGTCAGTGGGGAATAGGCTTAAGTCAATGCGATTTCCCCAAAGGGCAAAATAAAATAGGGCGATTAAATCGATGCGCTTCCATTGTCCTTGAGAATCGACAAAAGTGTTAATTTTGCCACTCATTGTCTCAATGGCGGACATTACCTTTGCCAAACTGCTGTGTTTTTGGGGTTCAAAGGGATCGACTCGATGCCATTTTCCCGGTTGAAAGTAGTGGGTGGCTTCTAAGATGCGACGGTAGAGATAGACTTCTGCGGGATACCAGGGGATATCAATCCAACGCTTTCCCTGGTAGGGTGCCATATAGGTATTCCAAGCCTCTAAATCGGGTTGGGTTTCACAGACGAGCGATCGCACGATTCCGTAAGGCAATTCCTGACGTAGATTCTCTAGACTCTGAGTAATCGAGGCGGGATAATTGTTAGATGCGATCGCACGTTCAATAATCGTCACCCAGCGTTGCGTCAATGTCTGGTGAGCAAAGGAACCCTCCTGTGACATCATCAGGGGTGGAGGGATAGGGATACAGGGTTTAGTGGGGGACATAATTGTGCGATCGCTAATTACTGCTCAAAAGTGCTGTAGGGAACGAAGCCGCGAGGCTAACCGGGCTACGTGCGGCTCTATCCTGCGGCTCCCCTCTCTAAATTACAACACGCGGGAGTCGGTGCTTAAAGCCACAAAGGATTTCCCAGGATATTGTATTTAAAGAGATTGCCCAGTCATCCGCAGAAATTTGCTGATCTCCGTCTCGTCCAATTAAAGTAACGATTTCACCAACCTGTAAATCGGGAATATTACTCACATCCAGCATCAGTTGATCCATGGTAATTGCCCCAATTTGTGACACCCGTTCACCCCGAATTAATCCGATCATTTTATTCGAGAGGTTCCGGGGAACACCATCGGCGTAACCGATACCAACTACAGCCAACCGTAGCGGTTTGTGGGCGATAAATTTATATCCATAACTAACCCCTGTTCCTGGAGGTATTGTTTTCACTTGGGTAACCCGGCTTTTGACTTGCATGACGGGTTTGAGGTTGACTTTTGGGTGTAAATGTGGTGCGGGATAGAGTCCATAAATCGCTAATCCGACTCGTACCCAATCGTAATGCAAGGCAGAATCAGTTAACGTGGCGGCGGAGTTAGCTAAGTGTAAACAGGGTGGTACGATATTCGCGGCATGAAGTTCAGCAATAGCCGATTCAAATCGCTGATGCTGTAGTCTCATGACTGTGGAATCTGGACTGTCTGCTGTGGCTAAATGAGAATAAACACTGGCTATTTCTAAATGAGGTAATCGCTGAACTAATCGCACAAACTCTGTCGCTTGTTGCCAAGGCATTCCTAAGCGAGACATCCCTGTATCAACTTTGAGATGAACCGATAAGGGGGTTTGGCTACGACTGAGGGTATCAGAAAAGACCAAAGCCTGTTGGGGTGTACAGATAGTGGGTTGTAAATGCCAATGGGCGATCGCACGCACTTGTTCGGGGGTATTAGTTGCGCCTAAAATCACGATGGGCGCGTCAATTCCCACTTCTCGCAGTTGAATGCCTTCTTCTACTGTAGCGACACATAATCCATAAGCACCTGTGGCGAGTGCGGTTTGGGCAACCATGGTGGCACCATGCCCATAAGCATCCGCTTTCACCACCGCCATGAGTTGGGTTTTAGCAGACAAAAGCTGCTTTAATTGGTTCAGGTTATGGGAAAGTGCCGCGCGATCAATTTCTACCCAGGCGCGTTCGGTTAATCCGCCAGAGACTTGCCAGATGTTGGGCATGAACCCATTACTGGGGATGAGTTCTCGCATTTTCGTCCACTCCTCTCTAAAATGCCACACAGCTTAGTATTGTAAAGTTTCAATAAGAATATAGTCAGATGTAGTCATGTTGGGTAATATATAGACATGAAACTCTCAGACTATGCCAAAAAAGCAGGAATCAGTTATCGAACTGCCTGGAGGTGGTGGAAACAAGGAAACTTGACCGGTCATCAATTGCCGTCTGGTACGATTATCATAACTTCGGAGGCGATTGATGACAACTTGAAACCTGACTTGATAGCTTGTATTTATGCAAGAGTGGACAGCGCCCAAAACAAAGATAATCTAGATCGACAAGCAGAGCGGTTAATAAGAAGGTCGAAACGAAAAACCGAAAAGATTATAGCCGAGTTAAAATCTCACAGACAATAATGCGACTAGCTGAAAGACATATTATTAAAAAAGGGCATCGTTTTTGGAGGGAGATAGATCCCTTGTCTTGGCAGTCTAAAAATCTTTACAACTCAGCCAATTATCTCATCCGTCAAAACTGGATTTATGGTCATGGGTATTTGACTTATAATCAGATGGCTTCTATGATGAAAAACACAGAGCCATACAAAGCCTTACCCGCAAAAGTATCGCAGCAAGTTTTAAGAGGATTAGATCGGAACTGGAAATCATTTTTCGCAGCGAACTCCGAATTTAAAAAGCATCCCGATAAATTTATAGGTAGACCGAAAATCCCTGGCTATAAAGATACCCAAAAAGGGCGAAATATTCTAATTTATACAATTCAAGCGATAAGTAAAGTAGCCAGAGAATTCGTCGTTTAACCCGTTGCCGTAATCAGAAGATAGATAATTATCTTCATCGAGCTAGTCGTTATTTAGTCAATCTCTTAGTTGACCAAGATATCACGACTTTAGTCATTGGGAAAAATGACGGTTGGAAACAAGAAGTGAACTTAGGAAAAGTCAACAATCAAAAATTTGTGACTGTTCCTCATGCTCGATTAATTGACAGGATTATTTACAAATGTCAATTAGCCGGAATATCTGTGATTATTCAAGAAGAATCTTATACCTCAGCTTCTAATTTTTTGAATTTAGATCCTCTCCCCGTTTATGGACAGATGACTGAAAAACCTGTTTTTTCAGGAAAAAGAATTAAACGAGGTTTATATCGTACAAATCAGGGGGTTCTTGTTCAATCTGATGTCATAGGTTCCTACAATATTTTACGAAAAGCATTCCCAAATGCGTTTAACCGCTATGGGATAGAGAGGTGCGTAGTTCACGATTATGAGAATTAATCTCTCAAAGTAAAAGCGAAGGGAATTTCTGCAATGAAATTCAGTCTGTCTATATTTGACTATACTTTTACCAACTATAGGAATCTGTAGCCATCTCAACATTAGTAACCTAGAGTGAATGGTACTGAAATTTTGGCTGGTGGGCAATGCCCACCCTACAGAAAACCTAAAATCGTCTTATGGAGTAGTGAACGGGTTTCCGGTGACGTATTGTTTTGAGTTTCATCCTTACCAGCGCCAATTCCGACATCCCTTAACGACTCATCATGGTGTCTGGAAAGTACGCGAGGGGATTATCCTGCGTCTGATGGATAAAAAGGGGAGAGTGGGTTGGGGCGAAATTGCCCCACTTCCTTGGTTTGGTTCTGAAACCTTAGAACAAGCCTTAACCTTTTGTCAGCAGTTCCCGTCTCAGATTACATCAACGGATATTTTCTCCATCCCGGCTGAACTCCCCGCCTGTCAGTTTGGCTTTGAATCAGCTTGGGAGGTTTTAGTCGCAAGGGATAGAGAAGATAAGGGAGAGAGTCAGATTGAAACTGAAAAAACCAGCCTATCCTTATCCCATACATCGCTGAAATACAGCTATCTTTTGCCCACAGGGGAAGCGGCGTTAACATCTTGGCAGCAAGGTTGGCAACAGGGCGATCGCACGTTTAAATGGAAAATTGGTGTAACGTCCATGGAGTCGGAACTGAGGTGGTTTGACCAATTGGTTCAAGCCTTACCCCAATCAGCTCAATTACGCTTAGATGCTAATGGTGGACTCACACAAAATCAAGCACAACAGTGGTTGCAGATGGCGGATCAGGCGGGAATTGTCGAGTTTCTGGAACAACCCTTGCCGCCAGAGGAGTTTGCCGCAATGAGGGCAATGTACGACCAGTATAGGACAGCGATCGCTCTTGATGAATCTGTCGCTACATTGAACCAACTCAAAACCTGTTATCAGCAGGGATGGCGGGGGATTTTTGTGATTAAAGCTGCGATCGCGGGATCTCCGAAACAACTACGACAATTTTGTCAAACCCACGATATAGACGTGGTTTTCTCCTCCGTCTTTGAAAGTGCGATCGCCAGACAAGCGGTTCTTAACTTAGCCGCAGAATTATCTCATCCCCATCGGGCGGTTGGGTTTGGAGTTAATCACTGGTTTGTGGAATAAGTAGGGGCTGCTGTAGCGAGTCTTGTGGTGCAACCATCTTAGTCACTGCCCATTCCCAATTTAAATGCATAACAGCTTATGAGCTAAAGCGCAACTACAAACTCCATCCTAAATTTTAGAATAATTCTAATCATCAATAATTTCAATTAATTTTGTTTTAGACGTTAATCCTGATTTAATTTGCACTTGAGACTTGGTAACATTGAACTTTTTTGCCAATAGCCCAATTAACTCCTTATTCGCTTTGCCATCCACTGGCGGCGACTTCAGATTCACTTTTAATGTCCCGTCCGCCATTTCTGCTATCGATTGCGTTTTAGCATTGGGTTTAACTTTCACTGATTTTTTCATACGTTAACCTCGACCCACTTGCATTAATAAACAACACCAATCTACTCATTGGAGTTGAAGCGCCCTCTCTCCAATACCTTGATTTTACCCCTCCCTAACCCTCCCCTTACCAAGGGGAGGGAACTCGAATCATTTTAGTCGGGAGGTTTGTCCTAATTCCAGCTTACGAATTCGGTGTTTGTTCCGGGAACATACATTTATCCGAATCACAACCCGCTGGTCCGGCTTCGATTAATTCACCCGAATCATATTTCTCCAAAGCGGGATAAAATTCAGACAGTTTTCGTCGCTGTTGCACCTCTTGCATCAATTGCTCGTAGGTCGCTTTATCAATCGGTTCAAAGGGCAAACGCGGGAACGATTGATGGTCATCAAACCGCGCCAATAGCGCCGCTGAAATATACCCGTCATCATTCTGAATCGCTTGATAAATCTGCTCTCCTAACTGTTCAATTTCATTGACGCGCAATTCCCAGGTTGAAGAGGTGTTATGTGTTACATACCAGCGCTGAACTTGCATGGCAAAATCCATTTGTGCCAATGCAGAAAACTGACTGATATCAATTTCATCGGCACCTGGTAAATCTGCCCACGATACAGCCACGGGAATTTCCACTAACCATTCTGAACAGGCTTCAGCAAACGGATCATTCAATAGATTTCCGTTTTCATCTTTATCCGATTGCGATGGGGTGACATTGTAACCATAATCAATACAAGCCAAAGCTACCGGATCATTCTTTCTAAACGTAATTCGGCGAAGAAATCGCTGTGCTTTGGGTGGATGCCAACCCGGAGATGCCCCCGTGAGTAGAGATTTTGTCCCAGAAGGTTGAACAGTTGTACAACGATTGGGGCGTTTAATCCCATGCTTATCGCAATACTCCCACACCACCCGATGCACAATATCGCGCCACCGGGTTAAATAGGCTTTTTCTTGTTGCTTGAACTGTACGCCTTCGACGGTATCTGGGCGTCCCTCTGTCCACCAGCGTAACCAGTCTACGCCAAAAGCTTTGACAAAGAAATCGAATAATCCGGTGAAGGATACGCCAACAATTGGGTCTAATTCTCGTGATTTTTGATACCGTTCCTCAACAAATTTATGGTTGAGCAAAATGGCAACGGAAAGCGCCCCAGCACTGAATGCCTCCTCTTGTTCTTTCTGGTTATTCGGATCAATTTGATTCAGGTGAATTTCGGCTAAATTACAATGGAATACTGAGCCAATAATTTCACCGCAGGGATTTAAGCCAAACCGCTGCAAGCGATGCTCAATTTCATCGGGTGTCAAATTCGGGTACTTTTCCTTTAACCAGTGACTCGCTTTTCCTTGTTCATAAGCTTGCAAAAACTCTTTTTTCAACGCCGGAGTATCTAGCAAATCACAACTTGCCCGTGCCACGGCTTCTCCCGCCCATTGGATTGCACCTTCACCAGAATAATATTGTTTGCGAACCGCTGCAAGACATTCATCTAAGGTAGGTTTATGATGAAAAACACGGGAATGATTTGCCATTCTCAATGCATCGCGTTCCGGATCAATGCGCCAATTTCCATGTTCATCTTGTTGCCACAGGTTATCCTTAGCATTGACAAACTTTTCATCATCACTAACCCCTTGGCGCATCCCGGCACTATTAGACACCAGAATCCCTTCGCAGACAAATTCATGGATAGTTGCCACTTCAATGTCATAGGTTGGTGCGTTGCGGACATTAGTTTCTACAGATTTAACCTTGACTGGAATTAACCCGGTAGACTCCGGAACCAATCGCTTTACGGTTGGTGCAATACCTTGCGTTTGACCTGTTTCATAATAATAGCGATCGCTACTAACCAAAGGTTTCACTATTTCTCGGGTAAATCCATGATCGTGAAACGATTTGGGGTGTTGTCGTTGTCGTTCACTAAAGGTACTGGAATCAGTAGACATGAAGGTTTGCACCGCTAAATAAGCCGATTCACCCACAGTGACTAACTCACCTTCCCATTTACCTGTGCGTTTACGAATTGAAGCACACAACCGTGTGGCAATTCCTAAAGAGGCATATAGAGTCTGGATTTGTCGCAAAAAGTCGGGATGAACGGAAGCCACTAAAACCCCTTGAGAATGACATCCATCGGCATCCGCTAAACCCGCTAAATAGGCTTCCCGAATAGCTTGAGTTCCCAATAAGATACATTCAGGTACAGACAGTGAGGTAAACGGCTGCTTAAACTGGGAAAGATACTGATTGAGGGCGGCAGAATTGAGTTGCAATTCAAAGGTCCTTGTTTTCCCCTGTTCTGGTGTTCTTAACGTATGAGTTGGCAAGCCAAACTGTTCAGCCACCGCAATCAAGCATTCTAGAATTTGCGGACTATCTTGGTGAATCCGCAAGCGCACCCGCCAACCATCAGAACTGACTAAACCATCTCCTTGTAAATACCCTAAGAAATACGCCACTTCTGAGGTTAACGCTGGCACGGTGATTGGTTTAGCCTGGGAACTTAGTTTTCCTTTAAATTCAGGCAACTCCGTTGGGGTTCCCATAATTTTCTGGGGAACAAAGACTAAGCGATCGCCTGCTTTCAAGTCTTTGGCTTTAACCATTTTATAGTTGCCATAAATGTCGGTTAATACAGCAACTTTATGATCAGGGGTACAGTCCAAATAACCATCCTCGGTTTTGATCCGACAGAGGGATTGAACGCCTTGATCAAAGAAATTGGTTACGGGATAAAACCCGTTACTGGTTAAAACGCGATCGCCAATGCGAATTTTTTCAATGGCAACCAATCCAGACTCTGTGTGAACCAGGGAGCCTTCGGGTAAACAACGTCTGACGTTTCCGGCTACAACCACGACAGCGGCTTCATCAATTAAAATACAGCATTCGACTGAATTTAATTGCCGTCCCAAAGCTTTATTTAAAATCGCCGCACATCGCTGATAAAGTTCCGGTAATTTAATCGGATTTGCCACCCCGCCAAAGCCTTTTAAAGATTCTCCAGCGGGACGGATATCACTCACATTAATGGATACCTGAACTTCCCCAGAAAACTGTTCATCTGTGGATAATTCCAACAGACTTTGATAGGACTTAACCCACCCTTGACGGGAGTCTCCGACATAAATTGTCACCTGATTTCCATCAATTTTGACCTCAGTTTTTTCGCGTCTTTCCTCTGGGGGTGTTGTGCCAATTTCACCCTCTAAGATTACATTTAGATGATTGCGAATTGGGGGTAACTGGTTAATGTATTGAGGTTCTAAAACTGCCCCTGTGCCGCAGCCCATCATGGCGAGATCCATCATTAAGCCAAAGGCACGCCAGTCTACCACATTTGTAGAGGTACAATTATAAGCGCCAGAGAAATTATCCGGATTTTCCAGCCATTCTGTGCCGCCGACCCATAACCAGCGTCCTGAGGGTAAACTTTTAATCTGGTGCATCATTCGCTCTAACAGGGCAGTTTCTGCTGGAGTCAGCTTACCCAGTTTGTTCAATCCTTGAATTGTGCGATCGCAAACCTCCCTCCACGTCTCTCTACCCTTGGCTGTGCGGCGGCTGTAGGTTCTGAAAAATACCGGATTTGCTGTCGGTGCTGTTTCCGGAAAATCACCATTAAGATGTTTTCGCTCAAGCTCTCTTACCATCGTGATAATCTGCTGTTAATTTTCGCTAAACCTTGACTATAGGTTATGTCAGATATAGCGTCAAAGCTTGAAAAATCTCTAAATTTGCGCTAAGTGTAGAGACGTTCCATGGAACGTCTCTACAAACCACGAGTCACCTGATCCAACTGTTCCACCTCTTCAGGGGTTAAACTCCACCCCAACGCCCCAGCGTTTTGTTGGGCTTGCTGGGCAGTTTTCGCCCCCGGAATCGGCACGACACCTTGGGCAATTAACCAATTTAACGCCACCTGTGCGGGCGTGCGATCGTATTTTTCTGCCAATTGACGCAACAGTTTGATCACAGGGGCAATCTTCTCTAACCCCCCTTTACTAAAACGCGGATCAAGCTGACGCGCCCCTGTGGGTTTCACATCGCTTTCCGGGGTGTACTTCCCAGTTAATAATCCTTGGGCTAAAGGACTATATGCCAAAATCGTCACCCCCAATTCCCGCGCCGTATCCAAAGTGCCATTCTGCTCAATTTGCCGCGCCAGTAGGGAATATTGCACCTGATTCACCGCCAAAGGAATTCCCCTAGCCGCAAGATAACCGTGCGCCTCCCGCATTTGTTCGGCGGATTGACATCCTCCCCCGGCTAAAGAGCGCGGGGGATTCCTCACCACGCCACCTTTTTAGGGGTGGTCGCTGATTGGGGTTGACGCTTCGCTGAAGGTTGCCTCCAAATGAGGTCTTACACCCTCTCCACGTCCGTTTATAGTCTCGGAATGCCCTCCCGCGACTTGTATTTACATTACCACAATAGTAGAACGTTATCCGAATTATTTGACTGGCGAATAAATTCGCTACCTAGACGGTTCGCTCGGTTTCATCTCCCAGCTAAAGAGCGTGGGAGCCTTCACCCATCGCTTTTCCGGTAAAATAATCTTGCGATCGCCACGCTCCGATTTAGTTACATTGCTTCACATTTGTTAATTTTATCGGGTTTATTGGTTACAGACTCTAAGGAAACGTATAGTTTTATATGGGTCATTAAGAATAAACTCCAGTAAGCGATCGCGTCTGAACGGCTATGGAAACCAGTGATTTTACTCAGTCCCCACCCACTCCCTCATTCCCGGAGAAACCCCTGCCCAGAATTGGGATTTTGACCATGTTCCGCCTGGGTTTATTCCAGATGGGGTTAGGCATTATGGCGATTCTCACCTTGGGTATCCTCAACCGGGTGATGATTAGCGAACTAGGGATTAATCCGGCTTATGCTACGGGGGTTTTAGCCATGCATCAACTGGTTGCCCCTGCTAGAATTTGGTTTGGTCAGCTATCCGATGCTAAACCCCTCTTTGGATATCACCGCAGTGGTTATGTTTGGCTGGGTACCGCCGGATTTACGATCGCGGCTTTTTTGGCGGTCCAGGTGATGTGGCAACTTGGTGAAGCGGTACAAAGGGCGGGAGGCTGGACATTAAATACAGAGATATTAGGCTGGACAGGGGTATTGGCATTAATTTTTACCCTCTATGGCTTAGCCCTAAGTGCCAGTTCTACCCCATTTACCGCCATGCTGGTGGATGTTTCTGATGAGGACAACCGCTCGAAGTTAATTGGCACAACCTGGTCAATGCTGATGGTGGGTATTATTATTGGCGGGATTACTGGGGGTATCTTGCTCAAAAACCTTGATCCAGCAGAAACCGCCTCACCGATTGGTGCAGAGGTTTTATCCTCGTCATTAGCCACATTACAGACTCCCCTCAACCGCCTGTTTATCATTGTGCCACTAGTCGTTATGGGATTAGCGATCCTGGCAACTCTGGGAATTGAGAAAAAATACTCCCGCTACGCCTCTCGTTCGAGTTTAGTAGAGCGAGAAGACCAAGTTACGTTGGGTAGGGCACTGAAAGTTTTAACCGCGAGTCGCCAAACGGGTTTATTTTTTACCTTTTTATTGGTGATGACGATTAGCCTGTTTATGCAGGAAGGTGTGTTGGAACCTTATGGCGCTGATGTCTTTGGGATGCCCATTGCTGAAACCACTCGGCTCAACGCCTATTGGGGATTAGGCACATTAATGGGTGTGAGTACCACGGGGTTTTTAGTCGTACCTCATATCGGTAAGCAAAATACGACGAAATTGGGTTGTATTTCAGTGGCAATTAGCTTCTGTCTGATTATTCTATCGGGATTTACCCAACAGGGGGAAATTTTGAAGCTAGCGATGCTGTTATTTGGTCTAGCGGCGGGAATCACCACGACGGGAGCATTAAGTCTGATGCTGGATCTGACGGCGGCGGAAACAGCGGGAACCTTTATTGGGGCGTGGGGATTATCTCAAGCGATGGCGCGGGGGTTAGCTACCTTTATCGGCGGTTGGGTGTTGTCCATTGGACAAGCTCTGTTTACTGTACCTGTGTTAGCCTATGGCTTGGTGTTTGCCTTGCAAGCCGTGGGGATGATTGTCGCTATATGGTTTTTGGGACGAGTGGACGTGCAAGAATTCCGGGATAATACCAAGCAAGCGATCGCGACGGTTATGGAAAATGATTTAGACGGGTAATATTGTAGGGGCGGGTTTCACCGTTATCGTTTTGGGTTGACCCAGATGTAACTCGCGCCTGCCCTAACTTAATGCCTGAGGGTGACAATTTCTATCCAGGGACTCTGGATGAGGGATTATATAGATTTTTAACCAATGAAGGAATTTTGGGCGTCTGTACTTGACTTTGCCAAAGAGATTACCAACCATGTCGGTGGCAAACTCCTGCCTGATTTTCGCTGCTGTCAGGCGTCGCAAAAAGCGGATGGGAGTTTGGTGACAAAAGCGGATCATTTGGCAGATGAGACGATTCGTCGTGCGATCGCGTCTCGGTTTCCTAGTCATGGAATCTTAAGTGAGGAAGGGGAACATCGGTTCCCTGATACGGAGTGGTGCTGGATTATCGATCCCTTAGATGGTACGACGAACTTTACCCGAGGTATCCCAATTTGGGGGATTTCTCTGGGTTTGCTGTATCACGGCACACCTGTGTTTGGTTATGTCCATTTTCCTCCCATTGGACAATCCTTTCATGGCTTTTGGGCGGGGGAATCAGGATTACCTGATATTATCCCTGGGGCATTTATGAATGAGTTTTCTATCCACAGTAGTCCGGATGAACTCAGTAGTAATCACTTTTTTAACCTTTGCTCTCGCAGCACCTCACTCTTACAGCAACCCTTCCCCTGTAAAATTCGTATGTTAGGGGTTGCCAGTTATAACTTCATCACCGTTGCTACTGGAGCCGTTCTCGGTGGGATGGAAGCAACGCCTAAGATTTGGGATATAGCGGGGGCTTGGGTGATTGTGAAAGCAGCGGGTGCGGTTTGGGTGTCGTTGGAGTCAGAGCCGATTTTCCCGTTGCAAGCGGGTCAAGATTACGGCGGGCGATCGTTTCCCACGCTGATTGTCAGCCGTTCTGAATTAGTGGATGTGTTTAAATCCTATATCCAACAGCATTAGCTACCTCAGCTCCCAGACGTGCCATAGCATGTCTCTACCTAAAGGTGGGGGTCTGGGGGAGCTATAGTGCTGCGCCCACAATCTTTGATTTTTTAGGAAGCCCTCGGTATAATCTTTGATTTACCGAGGGAGGATGTCACACCAATCCCCCGCAATCTTGGCTTGAACCTTGATGATCGCTGTGCTGAGAGGTCATGATGGAAGCGGCAATACGTTAGACATAGCGATCGATCCTAACCTTATGCCAACTGTACAGATTAATCCGGGTACAGGGAAAAGGCAGATCGTGATCAGTGGTGACATCGGGAAAGTTGAATCTAACCCAAGGGTGCGACCAAACAGTATTCCAGGTAAACGGGAAGCGGCTTCTCAACCAGTACCAGGGTATCAACGTCCCAAGGCTCACTGATATGAGTGTTTTAGGTAAGCCCCCACGATGGCGATTGCCCTCGTTACAAGAAAAGGTAAGGGCGGGCTAAAGCCGCTTAGTCGGGGTCTACACAATCTGTTTTCCCTTCCCGTTCTTAGCCCGGTTTTTTTGAGAGTATTATGGAGCAATAGAGAATTTACCATGTCTTACGAGCAAGAAAAACAGGTAGCTATTGAGGCGGCGCTGACAGCAGCCAAACTGTGTGAGCAAGTTCGCCAAGAACAGGTGCCTGAAGCGATGGAAAAGAGTGATAAGAGTCCGGTAACGGTGGCGGATTTGGGTTCCCAGGCGGTTATTTGTCGAGCGTTAGGGATGGCGTTTCCTGATGATCTCGTGGTGGGCGAAGAAGATGCATCCCAGTTGCGTCAACCGGAAATGGCTGACCAACTGAATCGGGTGAGTCACTATGTCAAGTCTGTTGTTGGTGATGCGACATCGGATCAGATATTGGACTGGATTGATCGCGGCAATAGTGAGATTGGTGGGCGCTATTGGACATTAGACCCCATCGATGGCACAAAAGGCTTTCTGCGTCAAGATCAATATGCTGTGGCTTTAGCACTGGTGGAACTGGGTGAAGTGAAACTCGGTGTTCTGGCTTGTCCCGCCCTACCAATTTCACCCTACGAACCTGATGGAGAAAAGGGTGTCCTATTCGTAGCGGTACGGGGTCAAGGAGCAACCATGGTTCCCATCTCTGGTGGAAAACCTCAGCCGATTCAGGTGACGAAGGCTGATAGTAACGAGGCGATGCGCTTTGTGGAGAGTGTGGAATCCGGTCATGGTGATCACTCACGACAAGATGCTGTTGCCAAGGCGGTAGGAATTACAGCCCCTTCGTTGCGGATGGACTCTCAAGCCAAGTATGGTGCCGTCGCCTCGGGGCGGGCGTCGCTTTACCTGCGTTTGCCATCACCCAAGTCTCCCGACTATCGGGAAAAGATTTGGGATCATGCGGCGGGAACGATTGTAGTTGAGGAAGCTGGGGGACGAGTGAGCGATATGTACGGCAAACCCCTTAACTTTTCTCTGGGTGCCAAACTTTCTGATAATCAGGGGGTAATTGTCAGCAATGGTGTGATTCACGATACCGTGCTGAAAGCCTTGCGGGAAACAGCTAGCGTTTGACCTATTCCTACCCTCAATTGAAGACTATAGCGTAGTTACCAGTAGAGTAGGGGCTTGGTAACCAAGCCCCTACTTCATCGATGCGGGAAAATAATAGCAGTTATTTGTTGCCACTATGCCTGAAATACTAACGGAGATTAATCTACCGCCCCAATTTCCTGTTCGCCGAAACCCTTGATCTACCGTAGGGTGGGCACTGCCCACCCCAATTCCCCTTGTCTTTACAATATTAAAACTTAAACCTCGAACCTAAAAGTTTTATTTATATTAACCCCGATAAGAGACAGTTCCTCAACTTGAGATGAATTTCAGCTTTTAGCTCAAAGGTTTGAGCCTCATCTTATCGTTTCAGGTTGAGGATAACTGACTCCAAAGTATCAGCTTGGGTAAAGTTTCCAGCTTTGAGGTTATTGGAATGGCGTTGCAGTAAATCAATATCCTGGGGTTTCCAAGAAACTAGGGAGGTAACTAGGGCTATCTTTTCGGCTAAATCTAAGGCATAAGTCGTCGAGCTTCGATCTAGTGAATCAACGGTTTCATCCTGGAGGAAGTTAAGAATTTCTGGAATGTATACAACCCCAGCTTCTCCCAGTCTGACTAATGCATTAGCCGCCCGACTACGAACTTCTGAATCAGCGGTTTCATCCTTGAGGATGTTGGCAATCTCAGGAGCATATATAGCCCCAGCTTCCCCCAGATTGCCTAATACATCAGCCGCCGAGCCACGAACCCACCCGTCAACGGTTTCATCCTGAACGATGTTGGCAATCTCAGAAGCGTATATAGCGCCCGCTTCTTTGAATCTAACTAATGCATCAACCGCCGAGCCACGAACCCAGCCGTCAACGGTTTCATCCTGGAGAAAGTTGAGAATATCAGGGATATAGTTGACACCCGCTTTCCCCAGTTTGTCTAATGCATCAGCCGCCGAACGACGAACCCATAAGTCAACGGTTTCATCCTGGAGAAAGTTGAGAATATCAGGGATATAGTTGACACCCGCTTCCCCCAGATTGACTAATGTATAAACCATCAGGTGACGATCTAGTGAATCAACAGTTTTATCCTGAAGGATGTTGGCAGCTTTCTCAGCAATATCCTCATCCTCTGGTTTTTCAATGACAGCTTGTAAGTCCTGTGGATCATATCGAGCTAATTGCCAGAATGCATATTCTTTAACTTTGTCATGCCCATCGTCGATGGCAGCGATTATCCCATCAATATGCCAGGGTTGCGGCTTGGGCTTGGGCGGTTCTTGAGCGCTAACCCAAGGAAGGGCAAGTGAGAGCGTCAGGAATAAGGTAAATAGAAATAGGAAAAAGGGATAAAAGGTTTTGGTTTGATTAAATTTATTGTAAGCTATTCTGGTCAACGTTTTCGGCGGCACGTATTGCCACTGCGATCGCACGCTGCACAGCCACCTCTTTTTGCCCGATAATAACCGCCTCTCCCGCTGTTCGCTGGGCAACAACACCACAGACACAAGCCGCCGCAAATCCATACACTCCTGCCATTTTGAATAATGTGCCACATTCCATCTCATAGTTGAGAATATTCAAACGACGATATTCTTGAGTGATGCCTTGAAGCTGACGCATTAAATAAGGATTCGCTGAATCGGTGCGTTCTTGCCCTTCATAAAATGTATCTACCGACGCCGTAATCCCCAGATAATGCTCAATCCCTAACTCCCGCGCCGCCTTAACTAATGCCACCGTCAGAAACGGATCAGCCGCCGCCGGATATTCAATTGGGGCAATATCATTGGCTGCACCTTGGCGACATAATGCCGCACGAGTAATCACAATACTACCCACAGGTATATAGTCTTGAATCGATCCACAAGTCCCCACCCGAATAATTGTCTCAATCCCCAGTTGCACTAACTCATTCACCACAATACTCACAGACGGTGCGCCCATCCCACTCGTCGCCGATAAGATGGGGCGATTATTGGACAGTTTGCCCAGATAACTCTTTAATCCCCGATTCTCCGAGAGCAGACGCCCATCCTGTAAATAGTCTTGAGCAATCTGTTCGGCGCGTTGCGGCTCACCGGATAACAGCGCCAGGGTAGGGGGCGGTGAACCGAGGTCATCTTGCCCGAAGCCAAGGTGATACATTGAGGAACTGGTCATAGCTTGAATGCGCGATCGCCAATTTTTCGGCTACCATTGATGGAATTGTACTTCAGGATAAAGTTCCCGTAAAAGTTAGATTTTTTAGGGAAATAGTTTTGACTAAAAAATATATTGGCTAGCATGAATATGGTATCAATACCCTTAAACGGATTGACTAAAATAGGTGAGAATAGCTAGAGCGACAAACAGAGTAAGAAGTAACCATCGACGCCGTTTGAGCATTTGGTCTAGATATCTGTTCATTAGAACTCCTTTTTTTTAGCCTAACGATTAAAAGGAAACGAGGGAAATAGAACTATTATAAATGACAAGTAATATAGCTAACCTGAATAGAAGCGAGTATGAGGAGGCTCACCCCTGTCACCCTACTTACCCGAACAGCAGATGCCAACCCACTATTGCGATCGCTAAATCCGCGAGAATGTGGCTGACGTAACTTGACCATAAGGTACGATAGGTGAGATAACACCATGACCATAATGCCCCAGCGATGAATACGCCCAAGGAACCGAGTAGAACTACACCCCAATCGGCAGTATAAGCGGCTAATGCAATAATGTGATGGAGTGTGAATAGCATAGCACACAAAAATACGGCTCTTGTTCCAGATACCAATACCTCACATTTTTTATACACAAACCAACGCCAGATGTACTCTTCAATCAGGGCATTAATGAAGGTAAAATATAAGGCGCCACTCAGATAAACATTGGGGCTAGTAATCCCGGCTTGTTTTGCCTTAGTCCGCACATCTATAACATCAATCCACTGCTGACCAAACAGCCAATAGGCACTGATAATTATACCAAACATCAACAGTCCCAATCCTGCACCCGCTAACAACTCCTTTTTCTTCGGTAGGGATAGTCTAAATTTGCCATGATCCACCCAAATAAACCAGACTAGCGGTAGTGCAAGTAACCAGACTTTGCACAGGGAAAAGATTGTCTGTCCGAAAGAACCCGGAGCAATATACAATGCCATTGTTATCCCGAAGCTGGCAGCAGATACAAGTAATAACAATGCCAAGAGTGCATTTTTGCGGGGATGAGTTGTTAGCATTTGACCTTCTGTCGCCCTAGGTTTAAGTTGTATTTAACCCTAAAGGGTTTAAGGGGAGTCACCCGCAAAGATATGTGCCACTTTTAGAAGTTGTCAATGGCTATTGAATTGACTTATCCTCTCACTACAGGCTGTCTAACTCTAGCCAGAACCGAAGATAGCGGTTACTACAAGCCAGCGCGATCGCACTTCGATTTCTGGTTCCGGTGGCTCTTGAAAACCAGACAGTTTGGTAACTGTCACAACGTTCTGCTGATCCTGATCCTGGTTATGATGACGTGAATAACTGCTATAACTCAAAAGCTTCTGGTGGTTATTCGGACTAGACATTAACCGTTATGATACAAAAAACACGCGGCGCGATCGCGGCTGGACATGAGAAAACGGCTGAGGCGGGTAGGGAAATGTTTCGTCTCGGTGGTAATGCGTTTGATGCGGCGGTTGCAGCGATTCTCGCCTCTTTTGTTACTGAACCGGGACTCACCTCAGCGGCGGGGGGTGGTTTCCTCTTAGCCCATACCCCAACGAATGATAATATTCTCTTTGATTTTTTTTGCCAAACCCCACGTCAAAAACGTCCTGAGAAGGACATTGATTTTTATCCCGTTGATGTTAATTTTGGTGGCGCTATCCAAGAGTTTCATATCGGACTGGGTTCTATGGCGGTTCCGGGAAATATGGCTGGCGTGTTTCATGTTCACCAACGATTGGGTAGCTTACCCTTTCATGTCCTAGCTGAACCCGCGATTCACTATGCAAAAAATGGAATTCAATTAAATCGATTTCAATACTATTGTTTAACTTCAATTTTGACGCCAATTATTATGGCGGAGCGCAACAGACAAAACATATTTATTCTTACCGGGGAACCCATCGAACCCAATGGAATAGTAATCATGCCTGCCTTTGCTGATACGTTAGCGTATTTGGCAAAAAAGGGTGTCCAAGAATTTTATCAAGGAGATATTGCTCATCAGTTGGTCAAAGATTGTCAGACGTTAGGGGGGTATTTAACCTTAGAGGATTTCAATGATTATCGGGTAATAGAACGGCAACCTTTAACGGTTAATTATCGAGGCAATACCTTATTAACTAACCCACTTCCAAGTTCGGGTGGAACTTTGATTGCTTGGGCATTAAAATTATTATCGACCATTGATTTAGCGAATCTGAGTTTTGGGAGTGCGCGTCATCTAGAAATTCTGGCACAGGTTATGCAGTTGACGAATGCAGCCAGACAGCAGGGATTGAATGATTATCTATATCAAGAGGATATTGCCGATCAATTTTTAGCTGATGATTCTATTGCTCAGTATCAACAAGACTTAGCAGAAACAGTGAATAAATGGGGCAGTACTACCCATATTAGTGTCATTGATGAGGCGGGAAATGCGGCTAGTGTTACCACGTCCAACGGGGAAGGATCGGGTTATGTGATTCCCGGTACAGGCATTATGGTAAATAATATGTTAGGAGAGGCAGATTTAAATCCCCAAGGCTTCCATCAGTGGCAAGAAGATGTGCGGATTTCGTCGATGATGTCTCCTTCTATTGTTTTGCAAAATAATCAGGCAGAAGTTGTTTTAGGCTCAGGGGGTTCTAATCGGATAAGAACGGCTATTTTACAAGTTATTTCTAATATTTTAGATTTTAATATGTCTATTGAGCAAGCCGTCGATAGTCCGAGAACACATGGAGAAAAGGGTAGATTTCATATCGAACCGGGTTTAACTGAAGCTGAAATTATCAATCCCTTGCTGACAAATCAACAGGTTGTGCGTTGGCGAGAAAAAAATTTGTTTTTTGGTGGCGTTCATACGGTGATGAAAACCGCTGAAGGTTTAGTTGTCGGCGCTGGTGACAGCCGTCGGGATGGTGCGGTGGCTAAGTTGTAGGGGGAATTCATCAAGTTAACTGGCGGTTGAAACCGCAGCTACATTCCCGAAGGGTAACCCGCCTGCGCGGATTTTCACATCCGTAGTTATGTAGGATGGGTAAGAATGATAAACTAATTATTATTGGTTTAGAGAAATCAATTGGTATGTCGGGGGATTATCCGCCCGTACTGCAAGACCTGAATTTTGTGCGCGATGCCTTTACCGCTAGTGTCCCTCATCCTATTTTGTTCATTTTACCCGATTATGCGATAACTCGACTGGCGAAATATGCCCCGGATTTTTGGGCATGGGGTAGAAAAGTGTTTCATTTTGAAACGGGACAATTAACCAGAGAGGAGGCGATTCAGCAAACTATAGGTTCAGATAGAATGCTGGACAGTTTGGAGTTATCGGAAAAGCAAGAACGGATTGATTTACTCCAGCGTTTGTTAATGAAATATTCCCCTTCAGGTTATTCAGACACAGGTAAAAATCTTAAAACACGCATTAATATTTTGATTCAGTTAGGACAAGCCTATTTTAGTCAGGGAGGGATTGCCGAGGCGAGAGAACATCTGGAACAAGCCTTAGAATTAGCCAACGATAATGAGAATTTAGCATCCCTAAAGGCAAATAGCTTGCATGAATTAGGGATAATTAAAGTTAACCAAGGGGAATTTCAGGACGCGATCGCTCTTTTTAAGCAATCATTAGAACTCCAAAGGCGCCTAGGCGATGTGCAAGCAGAAGCGGTAACATTAAATAGTTTGGCAGCCATCTATGTCCAACAGGGTAAAATAGAACAAGCGATCGTTCTTTTGCAGCGATCGTTAAAACTCCAACAGCGCCTAGGCGATGTCCAAGGAGAAGCGGCAACATTAAGCAATTTAGCAGGTACTCACGTTTATAAGGAAGAAATAGAAAAAGCGATCGCTCTTTTTCAGCGATCGTTAGACTTGACTCAACGCATTGGTGATGTTCAAAATAAAGCCGCAACCTTGGCAATGCTAGGACAGTTATTCGCGGATAAAAAAGGAGAATTGGAAACCGCCCTCAACTACTTACAGCAAGCCCTAGACATTTTGCAGCGCCTGCAATCTCCTGAAGCTGAAACAGTCTCTAGAATTCTGGATAGAGTAAAGCGTGATAGTTATCCTGTGGTGGGCAAGAACAACGAACGAGAATAAAAGCTTAAATGTTTATAAGACTTGCCCACCCTACATAAAAATCTGGGTCTATAAAATTTTTGTCTAAATCCTCTAACGTCCTCTGCGTCCCTCTGCGCTAACCTCTGCGTACCTCTGCGTTAAAAAAATACTTCCAATGCCAAAGGATATAATATAATCCCCAATCAAACTACAAAACTTGCCGATATCGCCGCGAACGATTGTTCCTGCCATATAAACGATACCATTGTTGAGAACTGCGAATCGCTAGCCACAATAGAATCAGCGCAATTAATCCACCTTGTTGAGGCGCATCAAAGGCAAAGATAACTAACGCCACACATAAAACATCTTGGCTAAAAACCAGCCATAACGGTAAACCTCGCAAGCGAAAAAACCAGCCAACTTGTACCAATTGCAGGACAAATGCTAATAACCCACTAACTATCCCAGCAATCCAAATAATTTCCACAGGGGCGTTAACAAACTGGGCGACAGCAATACCCATAATCGCCCCAACCCCAGGACTAAACAGGAGTTGGACAATTTGCAAGACTCGCTGTCCCACCAGCTTCTTGGAGGCAAATAATTCAAATAACGAGAAGGTGGTCAAAATACCGACTAAAACCGAGGGATGAATAAGAGACAGCAGAGGAATTTGATTCCAGAGGTTGTCGCTTTGCAACAAACCAATCACCAACAAAGGCAAAGCAATCCTCATTCCTACGGCTGCTGCTACCGAAAGTACGGCTAGGAGTTCAATCATTATTACCTAATGCCTGCAAGAGAAATCAACATAGTTATCCCCCTGTCCTCAGTTTAACGTTTGTAGACAATCCCACATCCAGCGATACCCTTTCTCCGATAGGATTAAAACTGACCTAAAAACGTAAGCCACCTATGCCAACGGCAGCCTTTTTTCAAGGAATTCTGGGCGCGTCTAGTTTAGCCTTGGGCGCCTGTGTCGGAGTCTTTTGGCAACCGAGTCGCCACTTGTCCGCGACGATTATGGCATTTGGGAGTGGTACGCTATTATCTGCGATCGCGTTTGAAATTACCATTCCTGTTTATCGCCACAGTGGTTTTGCACCTCTGTTAATTGGGTTTATGGCAGGGGGAATGTTATTTGCTTTCCTGACATCCTATATCGACCAACATGGCGGATTCCTGCGTAAACCCGCATCTAGTCGCCGCTACCTGGTTGAACATGGTGCTGATCAGGTGAGTGATGTCCTCAATCGCATCGCCCACATTGAGGTGATGCAAAACCTACCACCCAAGGAACGGCAAAGAGTTGCCCTGTTTCTCAATCCAATTTACGCTAACCCTGGAGACGTACTCTGTGAAGATGGAACCCCTGGTGACTATTTTTATATGATTGTCAACGGCGAAGCCGAAGTGCGAAAGGGTCGAAAAGTTCTCAGTACGATGGGACCTGGAGAAGTCTTTGGTGAGATGGCACTCCTGACTGGAGAACCGCGATCTGCCACTGTGGTTGCTCGCACTCCAATGGAATTGTATCAGTTACACCGAGAACATTTCAATAGTATGCTAACCTGGTCGCCCCATCTGGCTTGGTCACTGAGTCGCGCCTTAGCCCGACGCCTGCAAGTGGCAACAGAGTCACGCCTGGTGGTGGAACACCGTTTAGATCGGTGGCGACAGCAGGTCATGGATCAAGTTGAACTGGATCTATTACTGCGGGACGATCAAATGACCCTGGAAAATTTGGTGAAACAGTCCACACCGTTCGCCATTTTGGTTGGTACTTTAATTGATAATATCCCAGAATCGGCTGTTATTGGTATGAATTCTGGAAATAGCGATTTGGGTTGGTCTTTTTTATTAGCGGTATTTATTTCTAACTTTCCAGAAGCCTTATCCAGCGCCACGGGAATGAAACAAGCGGGAACGAAAACGAGTCATATTTTGGGATTATGGATAGGCATCGTTATGCTCAGTGGTTTATGTGCGATCGCGGGTTTTTATTTACAAAACAATACCTCTGAGGTCGTTGTCGCGATCGCCCAGGCTATTTCTGGCGGCGCAATTTTAGCTATGGTCGCTAGTACCATGATGCCGGAAGCTTACGAATTGGCAGGTAATTCTGTAGTTTTCTCGACAATTTTAGGATTCTTGCTGGGGTTTTTTATCTCATCGAGCCATATAGTATAACTGGCACGCCGCGATCGCACCTCCGTTATTTGCACTTACCACGCTTAAGTTTTTTTGTCAAATAAGCCCCTGAGCGAGTCCGAGAAATTAGGTAATTAAGTATATTTGTAGTATTTGAGTTTTGTTGTTGTAGAACCTAGCTATTGAATTTATGACATGGGTGGGGCGCAAGGATTGCGCCCCTACAGAATCTTGCCGGCAATTTCCGAGAAAATTCGAGAAACTAGCGATTATAGGAAACCGTTGCTATAGGTTCCTGAATTTGAGGAACGGAGAATCCTTGGGCATAAATCTGGGGCTTGTCTTGGGCGACTTGGAAATAAGCTTCCCGTAACTGCGTGTTCACCGCTACTGTCTTGGCATCATAAAGCTGGGTGGCGAGTTTAGGATAGAACCCAATACCCAAAATTAACACTAAAAAGCAAGCGGCAATAAACACTTCCCGTGGTTGAGCATCGGTGTAGACGGCATTAGAAGGCAAAACACAATCCGTACCAAAGCAAACCGCGCCTTCTTCTTCCTTATTCTCGAAGTTGGCATTATCAATATCACAGGTTAGGGCAACGCCTGCTCCGTAAAATACTTGTCTGAGTAGAGAGAGGAGATAGATGGGTGTAAGAATCAATCCCAACGCCGATAGGAAGACAGTCACTGTGCGGAAGGTTGAGCTATAAATATCGCTGGTTGTCACACCGACAAAAACAGAAAGTTCACTAGCAAAACCACTCATTCCCGGAAGGGCAATTGATGCCATCGCGGCGGCGGTAAACAGGGCAAATACCTTGGGCATAACCTGACCAATACCACCCATACTATTTAAGGCTAGGGTGTGGGTACGATCATAAGTAACCCCAGCGAGGAAGAATAGCACGGCGGCAATTAAACCGTGGGAAATCATTTGCAACATCGCGCCACTGATGCCTAAGTCCGTGAACGAGGCTATCCCAAGTAGGACAAACCCCATGTGAGACACAGAGGAAAAAGCAAGGCGCCGCTTCATATTTGGCTGAGCAAAAGAATTCAATCCGCCATATATGATATTGATAACCCCCAGCATCGCCAAAATTGGAGCAAAGTAAACATGAGCATCGGAGAGTATCTCTAAATTCAGGCGAATTAATCCATATCCGCCCATTTTCAGGAGTACCCCAGCTAAAATCATTGATACAGGTGCAGAGGCTTCACCATGAGCATCAGGAAGCCAGGTGTGTAAGGGGAAGATTGCTAATTTAACACCAAAGGCGATTAACAATCCGGCATACAGTAGGAGTTCTAAAGCTAAGGGGTAATCTTTGATACCCAGTTCAACCATATCAAAGCTGATTGTACCCTCGCCATAGAGTGCCATGGCTAACCCAGCTACCAAAATAAATATAGACGCGGCGGCAGTATAGAGTAAGAATTTGGTCGCGGCGTATTGACGCTTCTGTCCCCCCCAAATCGAGACGAGGAGATAAACGGGAACGAGTTCCAGTTCCCACATAATAAATAGGAGCAGAATGTCTTGGGCGATGAAGACGCCGATTTGTGCCGAATATAGCACCAGCATTAAAAAATAGAAGAGGCGAGGCTTGTGATCGACTTGCCAAGCGGCGAAAATGGAAAGCGTTGTCACTAATCCAGCCAGAAGCACAAGGGGGAGTGACAGTCCATCCACGGAAACAGCCCAACTCAGACCTAATTGAGGTATCCAGGTATACTTTTCGGTGAGTTGAAATGTGGCATTGCTGGCGTCGTAATGCTGCCAAAAGGTGTACAGCATTAATAGAAAGTCTGCGATCGCAACACCGAGGGCATACCATCGCACCGTTTTACCCCCCTTATCTGGCAGTAGGGGAATGGCAAGAGAGGCAACGAGGGGTAGGAGGGCGATCGCACTCAGCCAGGGAAATGAATTTGCTATCATTGGCGATGAGAAAAAATACTTACTTAACGGATAATGTTATTTTACTAAGCTTTGTAACATTTTTTTCATAAATATTTATCTTAGATCACCATAAAGCATCTCCCCACCATCACCAGGGTAAAGTGAAAGGGGGGAAAGCCAATGTAAAAAATCTAACCGGTTGCTCAAAGAGTTTTGAACGACTAAGTGCATGTCCCACAACCACCATCACGACCACGAATCCTTCAACTACAATCGCGCTTTTGCCATTGGTTTGATTCTCAATGGTGGGTTTGTCATTGTTGAAGCCGCTTCGGGTATCTTCTACAATTCCCTGGCGTTACTGGCGGATGCAGGTCACAATCTCAGTGATGTCTTAGGCTTGATTCTGGCTTGGGGTGCGAGTCTGCTGTCCCAGCGTTCCCCAACCAAGCGCTATACCTACGGCTTCCGTCGTTCCTCGATTTTGGCGGCTCTTTTAAATGCTACCCTTGTCATGGTGGCGATGGGTGCAGTGGCGTGGGAAGCGATTAGTAAGTTCTTTAATCCTCAATCTGTACCCGGTGGTGTTGTGATTGGGGTTGCCTTTGTTGGGGTGGTGATTAATACCATTACAGCACTCCTGTTCATGTCAGGTCGCAAAGAGGATATGAACATTCGCGGTGCTTTTTTGCACATGGCGGCGGATGCGCTGGTTTCTGTGGGGGTAGTGCTGGCAGGTATTGCGATTTTGATTACGGGTTGGCTGTGGTTCGACCCGGCTGTCAGTTTAATTATTGTTACGGTTGTGGTAGTGAATACTTGGCAACTGTTTCGGGAGTCGCTGAATTTAGCTCTGGATGCGGTTCCCGAAGGGATTGAACCCCTTGCTATTCGCACTTATCTAACTGAACTCCCTGAGGTGGCTCAAGTCCATGATCTGCACATCTGGGCGATGAGTACCACAGAAATAGCGTTAACGGCTCATCTGGTGATACCGAAAGGGTATCCGGGTGATGATTTTTTAGTGAGGGTATCCCAGCATCTGCATGACCAGTTTGGCATTGAACATCCGACGATCCAAATCGAAACGGGTGATCCGAGTCAACCTTGCACTCTGGCTCCAGAAAATCGTGTTTAATTGTTATTTGTTATTTGTCATTTGTCATTAAACTAAGATTTTATAAAATTCGCCGGGAAAACCCCATCCCAAAAGTGGGTGGGGATGAGAGGCGAGGCAGGCTCAGGGGTTCGATACCCCGTCGCCTGCCAATAATCTATCGGGGTGACAGTTAGCCTCTGTGTTTGTGAGTCTCGATGTATTTTCTTTGCTTATACCACTAAAACATATAAGTTTTTGTGCTAATCTAAGTCGATCAAGGATTTTGGAGGTAAAACCGTCAAGCGTAC